>JAFXJX010000091.1 GCA_017532025.1 Clostridia bacterium
AAAAACTGTCAGGCAGAAGCTGTCTGGACGGGCATTGGATACGCCTTTGCCGCGCTTGCCATGTCGGTAGGACTTTCCCGGATCTCCGACACCGTAGTGAAATCCATCCACGATAACCAGATGCACCTTGGTCATTTCTGGGATCACTGGGAATGCGGATTCCGATACACCCGCCCCCTCTCCTCGTGGACAACCCTGCTGGCAGCATCGGGCATGCGCGTCAACATCGCCGAAAAGAAGCTCGATTTCTCGCCTTACCGCGAAATTCTCACCGTTCCGTTTGCCTTTGACGGCGTTATCGGCACGGTGTCCTTCAGCGGCGAAAAATGCGATGTCAAAACCCTGTGCGGCTCGCTCGATGATTGGAGCGTAACAGTCAACGGCAATTCCACTGCGGTAAGCGTTCACTGAAACCGAACACCACACTCGGTTTTTCTCAAGGGCTACCATGGTAGCCCTTTCATAACAAAAACAAAGTCACCGCAAGGTGGCTTTGTTTTTATTATGCTTTATCGAGCCTGACAACGCAAAAAGGAATCTTGCTTTTGGGCGAGATTCCTTTTTTCTTTACTCTACGCTGTAAAGTGCAACTTCATACGGACGGAACGCAGAGGCATCCCCGTCGGCTCTGCCGTAATTGGAAAGCAAAAGCTTGCCCTTCATTTCGGGGATATCGATTGTTTGCGTTTCATCAAAATTGGCTACAACGCAAACGCGGCATCCGTCAAGCTTGCGCAAATATGCCGCAAATTTGTCTTCCGGCTTGTGAAGCGGTATAAACTCGCCCTGACGAAGCACTTCCATCTCCTTGCGGAGCGCGAAAAGCGCTTTGAAATACTTGAAAACCGACTTCTCATTGGCAAGGTCACTCTCAAGGTTGATTTCCTTAGCTCTGCTTCCCAACTGTATCCAAGGCGTGCCGGTTGTAAATCCACCGTTTTCACCTGCAGTCCACGCCATGGGGCGTCTTGTATTATCTCTGCCGCCGAAATTGATGGCGAACAGCGCTTCCTCTTTGGTTTTGCCGCGTGCCAAAAGCTCGTTGTACTTATTGATGCTTTCGATATCGTCAAAATCGTCGATGCTGTCAAAGTGCGAGCCTGCAGCACCGATTTCCTGTCCCTGATAAAGAAGCGGCATGCCGTTCATCAGATATATCATGGTAGCAATGCAGGTTGCGCTCTCGTAGCGAAGCTCCTTGTCGTTTCCGACTCTTGAAAGGTAGAAGTTATTATCGTGGTTATCGGTAAAGAGCGTATGAAGCAGTTCGTTCTCCTGATGCAAAAGCTGCCACTTGGTCAGAACGTCGCGCACGCGCAGAAGTCCGGTGTCCGAAGGCTCCCACTTGTTACGTCTTCCCGTTTCGAAATGCTCGAATTGGAAGAGGGTCGAAAGCTCCCCTCTGTCAGGCCCGATGTGTCTGCAAATCTCACCGATTTCCTTCGTCCAGCATTCACCGATCGTGAAGATATGCTTGGTTTTTTCTCTGCCGAAGAGTTGATTGATATGGTCGTGCAGAGTTGGACCGAACGAGTTTCTGTTGTTCACAAAATCCTTGGAGATCTGGTCAATCACGTCGCAACGGAAGCCGTCAACACCAAGATCGATCCAGAAATCAACAACGTCCTGCATTTCCTTGACAACCTTGGGGTTTTCCCAGTTCAGATCAGGCTGTTCAATGGCGTAAGAATGAAGATAGTATTGACCTCTCATGTCATCATATTGCCAAGCGCTGCCGCCAAACGCAGATCTCCAATCATTGAGAGGCTCGTCTGCCCAATAATAATAGTCGCTATACGGATTGTCCTTGGATTTTCTTGACTCTAAGAACCACTCATGCTGATCGGACGTATGATTGGGCACGAGGTCCATAATGATCTTCATATCACGCTTTTTGATTTCGGCGATAAGACGAAGCGCGTCATCAAAGGTACCAAACTCGTCCATGATCTGTCGATAATCTGCGACATCATATCCGTTATCCACATTGGGACTTTTGAAGCAAGGACAAATCCAAATAGCATCAACACCAAGCTCCTTCAAGTAATCTAACTTCGCAGTAATGCCGTTGAGATCGCCTATGCCGTCTCCGTTTGAGTCAAAAAAGCTTCTGGGGTATATTTGATATACCACCCAATTCTTAAAATTCTTGTACTTTTCGATCATAATCTCACCTCGAACTGTCGTATTTTTTAGTTTTATTATACAACCAAATAAGCCTTTTGTCAAGTATTACCGACTCAACTGTTTGTATTGACATTGCAATACTTTTCTTTTTTCTCGCCCCAAACTCCCTCTTGCTTTTTTTCAAAGTCTATGGTAAAATACAGTTACTTTACAACTCACCAAAGGTTAAGGAGAATTACCATGACGATCGGAGAAAAGCTGCGAGAGCTTCGCCTTTCGCAAAAAATTACACAATCTGAGCTTTGCGGAGAAGTCATCACACGCAATATGCTCTCCCGTATTGAAAACGGTGCTGCTCTGCCCTCACTTCCCACACTACAATATCTTTCGGCAAAGCTTGGTGTTTCGGCAGGTTACTTTCTTGACGACAGCGAGGAAATTCTGCCCTACCGCAAGATTCACCTGATCCCCAAGATCAAGTCGCTTTACCGCATGGGAGATTTTGCCACCTGTCTTGCGCTTTGCAATCAGCTCGACTCAGACGACGAAGCTGGCCTTATCACCGCCGAATGCCTTTTAAATCTCGGCATCCGCCTTTTCCGCGAAGAAAAACTGCACTCAGCAGAGGGTTTTTTTGAGCGCACCGTGATTGCCTGCCGTTCTTGCCTTTACGATCTTTCGCATATTGAAAAGAAGGCAAGCGAGCATCTATCTGCCATCCGCCGCGCAAAGGCAGAAAAACTGCCCGACTTTCCCCCGTCCGAAAGCAGTCCGTATGCCGAAGAGGTCGAATATTACCTCTATGTCTATATGCTTTACATCACCAAAACGGCGCGATACGACCTTGCCGCTTCGATTTACGACACCATCAAGTTTTCCAATACCCTTTACAAAAAGCACATCAATGC
>JAFXJX010000092.1 GCA_017532025.1 Clostridia bacterium
AAAAAGAATGTTTGGTCGGATTTAATCGTCGTTAAGTCCTGACATTGGCAACCATGCTTTTATGATTTCGGAAATACTCCTGCAAAATGCTTGCTCTCGCCGCTCACGAACACGCAAAATTTCATTTGTTCGGCGAAACAAACAATTCGCGGTAGTTTCACGATCAATTGTCATTTTGCTTAATTTGTTTGTTTTCGGGAGGAGCAAGCCCCTCCCCTACCAATCATGCTCATTCATTCAATCAAATTTTATTCACTCTATCCGCTTGTGCGTAGCCCCCGAGAATTTCTCGGAGACTTCGTCACCAACTCTAAGTTATTAACGGAGGAAACGATATGAATAACAATTTAAACAACACAATCTATTCTTTTACTCTAAAATCGATTGATATCAAGCGTTTGGTAGCCTATATGATCGACTGTACGATTTCCGGCTTTTTCGCTGCTTTTGTAGTGGCACTTCTGCACGAGTTGGAAATCTTAGGCACTATCAATCCGCGGTCTCTTGTTTCCTGGTGTTTCATTATAGTTTTGCTTTCCAAGGATCTGATCGGCATAGGAAAGCGACTTATGCATATCCAAGTGGTAAGTTGTCAAACAGGGAGAAAAGCCAAATGGTATCAACGAGTATTCCGTAACGTGACATTGTTTTTAATGCTGATTGAAATGATTCTGATTCTGCTTGGTCGACCGCGACTTGGGGATCGGTTGTGCAAAACTGACGTTACTCTTCGTTAAGTACCATAATAAAAAACTTGTGCGAAAATTCTTTTGTCAGCACTCCTGCCCCCGAGATTTTCTCGGGGACTTCGTCATTTAGCGCCGTCTTGACAGAAATGCCAATGTATGGTATCATAAAGGTGAAATTACCATTGGAACCCATATTTAATTATTATTGAGATTTAAGGTTGGTGCTTATGGAGAATTTAATCAAAACTAATGTACTCACCTACGCTGTTTTGACCGCATTCACAGGCTTTTTGCTTTTATCAATTATTTATGGAATATTCAAAAAAACAAAACGCATCGAAAACAAAAAGAAAAAAACAGTTTTACGCTTCGGTATCAGTGGAGTATTAGTCTGCTTCTGGATATGGTTCTTTATTTATGTAAATCTATTTCCCATTTCTTTGGCTTATTATGAATACAGTCATGATTGCGTGGAAGAAAGAATCGGTACTATTGAAAGTATAGAGCAGGACGGAAAAGATCGTATAAATATAATCATAGACAACACGGAGTATACAATGGTTCACAGTAGCGTCAACCCCGCTGTCGCTATAGGCAAAGATATTGATGAAGGTGATACTGTAAAATTTATCTTTGGTGTAGAATCAAAATATATTTTTGATATTTACGAATCAAATACCAATCCCTGACCAACCGCCCCCGAGAATTTCTCGGGGGCTTTGCTTTCCCCCTCTTGCAAAATCCTCCCATATTTTGTATAATGGTAAAAGAAACACGAAAAAGGAGTTTGGCTATGCTGAGACTGACGCTGTTCGGGCCATTTTCAATCAGAACCGCAAGCAAAGAGATCACCGAAGAATCGCTTCACGCGCCGCGCGTCTTCCGTGCGATGGTTTATCTGTTTGCCAATCGAAACCGACGCATTGCTCTGCGCGATTTTTCGGCGTTTTTGCATGAAGGCTCGCCTGCCTCCTACGCCGCAGGGAGCGACAGTCTTGTGAAAACCACAATCCACCGCATCCGCGCGCAGCTAAAACCCTTGCAGGAGGACGAACCAAACCTTGAACTGATCGTGCAAGACGGTGCCATCCGCTTTTCGCCCGAGCTTGTCATCATATCGGATACCGACCGTTTTGACGAGGTGTACAGGGAGCTTTCCGAACAAGGAAGCTTCCTTGCCACGCGAGACCCCGACCGCGCGCTCTTTCTCTTTCGAACACTCTTTTCGCTCTACAAAGGCAAGTATCTTGCCCCTCTCTTTGGCGAAGCGTTTGCAGCGCCCATTGCCAAAACCTATCATGACACATACATCAACCTTTGCGAGGAGTATTTTCCGCTTCTCTTTCATACAGGCCGTCTTGACGACGTCATCCGCATGGCAAGCGAAGGCATTGCGATCGATCCGTACGCTGAAACCTTCCACTATTTTAAAATTCGCGCACTTGCCGAGCAAGGGGATCGTGCCCTTGCCCTCTCGCTCTACGAGAGCGTTGAGCGCCTGTTCGATTCGCGTTTTCACGTAAAGCCCTCGGCAAAACTCAGAAAATTACGCGAAACGCTCACACTGAGCGAAACGGCAGAAAGTGCCGAAGAAGCCTTTGTCGCCATCCAAAACCAATATCAACAAGGTGAAACTCTGTCAAGCGATGCCTTTGCTGCTCTGCTCTCTTTTATCCAAAATGCAACCAACAGGCGCTATGTTTTTGCGCTACTCACAGTTGACGATTTTAAAAACACAGAAATCGCCGAGCGTCTTTTCAAAAGCATTTTGGCGGATAGCGCATATGTCTGCCGCTTTAGCAAACAGCAGTTTGCACTTTTGCTTCTTGCCGAAACTGCTGACACACTAACAACAGCCCTTGATAAACACAAAATCGCCGCCAAGGTTGAGTATCTTTCGATTTAGCCTATTTTTTCACAAAAAGCAGCGTAAGCAATTGACTTTTTGCCTATAATGAGGTATAATATAACGTGGTAAAGTTTTTAAGACTTTCCCGTTTTTATCGCAAGGAAGGATTTTTGCAATGACTTTTGAACCCAACGAAACTGTGAAACAGGGTGGCATTTCGGTCAAGACCGAAAACATATTCCCTGTGATTAAAAAATGGCTGTATTCCGAAAAAGAAATTTTTCTGCGCGAGCTGGTTTCCAACGCCTGCGACGCGGTCAATAAATTAAAGCGTCTCTCCTCGCTCGGCGAAACCTCGCTTGACGAAAATGAAGTATTCTTGGTCACCGTTACCCTTGATGAAGACGAAAACACCCTTACCGTTTCGGATAACGGCATCGGCATGACAGCCGAGGAAGTGGAAAAATACATCGGCAACATCGCCCTCTCGGGCGCTGCCGATTTCATTGAACAGTATGAAAAAGGCGACAATGCCGGCGGCATCATCGGTCACTTCGGTCTCGGCTTTTACTCCGCTTTCATGGTGGCAGACACCGTGGAGATCATCACCAAGTCTTATACCGACGCTCCGGCTGTACACTGGACGCTGAACGACAGCGGCGAATACACAGCGGCAGTTTACGCAGAAGAAAAGAGCCGCGGCACCGATATCATTCTGCACATCAACGAAGAAGGCAAAGAATATCTCAAAGAAGCCAAATGCCGCGCCATCCTTGACAAATACTGTGCATTTATGCCGGTTGATATCTTCCTCTCAGTAGCAGGCAAAGACGAAAAGGATGCTTCTCCCATCAACGATACCCATCCGCTTTGGCTCAAACGCCCCTCGGAATGCACAAACGAAGAATATAAAGATTTTTATCAGAAGGTCTTCCGCGACTATCGCGAGCCACTCTTCCAGATTCACCTTGATGCCGACTATCCGCTTAACTTCAAGGGCATTCTCTACTTCCCCTCGATCAAAAACGAATACGACACCTTGGAAGGACAAGTTAAGCTCTATTACAATCAAGTCTTCGTAGCGGACAATCTCAAAGAAGTCATTCCCGAATATCTGTTGATGCTCCGCGGTGTGCTTGACTGCCCCGAGCTTCCCTTGAACGTTTCGCGATCCTATCTCCAAAACAGCGGTTACGTTGCCAAAATCTCACAGCACATCACCAAAAAAGTTGCCGACAAAGTCATCTCGCTCTTCAACAACAGCCGCGAAGACTACGAAGGCTTTTGGAAAGATATCAAAATTTTCCTCGAATACGGCGCTCTGCGCGATAAAAAGTTCTATGAGCGTGTGAAAAAAGCCCTGCTTCTCACACTGACCGACGGCAAGCACCTTTCGATCGACGAGTATCTCGAAAAAGCGAAAGACACGCACGAAAATACAATCTATTACACATCCGACAAAATTCAGCAAGCGCAGTATGTTAAGCTGTTTGAAGACAAAGGCATTGCCGTTTGCGAGCTGGCAGGTCCCTTGGAACTTGAATTCATTTCCTTTATCGAAGCCGAGCAAAAAGTCAAGTTCCTTCGCATCGATGCCGATACCGACATTTTGAAGGCCGACGGCGAGGTATATGAAAACGAAACGCTCGTCACCCTCTTCCAAAAAGTCAGCGGTAACGATTCGCTTGAGGTGAAATTTGAATCGCTTGCCGATGAAAAAGTCCCCGCCCTTCTCACCATTTCGGAAGAAGAACGCCGTTTTGCCGATATGATGAAGCTGTACGGAAATAACCTCGCAGGCATGACACCGCCGAGCGGACAAAAGCTGATTCTCAACAGCCAAAATGCACTTGTCAAAGCGCTTGGCGAAAAAGGCGACACGCCCTTTGCCGAAAGCGCGGCTAAGCAGATCTTCTCCCTTGCCACCCTGGCGCAAAGACAGCTTTCGGCAGACGAGCTACGTGAATTTTTGAGCGCAAGCTACCAAACGCTTGCCAAAGCGCTTGAAAGCAACGCATGAACGATTCGCTCCACATCATCGCGGGCAATCTTTTAAAAGAGCAAACCAAGCTTTCGCGCCTTTACCGCCGATATCCGCTGTATCTTGAAGAGCTCGCTCGGGAATTGATTCCCAAACACATCACCGAGGTGGGAGATGAGGAGCTTGCCATTTCCTACCGCCAGATGAAAGAAGAGCTTTCCTCGCTCACAAAAAAAGAAAAAGACGACGGCGAAGAAGTGTTTTTCTCAGCGCAAGAGCCGATCCTTTCAGCAAAGCTTGCCTATGAGATTGCAAAAAAAGCCAAAATCAACCGCTATCTGCCCACCCTTGCCGAGAGCGGCTCGCAAATCGCTTACTATAGAAACGCATACTCCGACCTTGCCTTTCGCCGTTTTGCCAAAGAACTGAACGATCCTACCGTTCTCTACCGCGAAAGCTTTGCCGCCGTTTGCGAAGAAGTCTATGCCGACCGATGCGATTTTGCCATTTTGCCGGTGGAATCCTCGCGTGACGGTCTGCTTTCTGTCACGCAAAAGCTTGTTACCAAATATGAGCTTGCCCCTGTGTTTTACTGCACCGTTCCCACCACCGACGACGGCACGCTCAGATTCGGTCTGTTTGCATCGGCACCTTTGGTTCCGCCTAAAGCCGATTCTCTTGAAATTTTGCTTTTTTCCGACGATGAAGCTTCACTTTCGCGGCTTCTTTCTTCGGCAACCACACTTGGCATATCCTTGAAAAGCCTTTCGATGCTTTCTTCCGCACAAAGCTTTTCACACGAATGGAAGCTTGTTTTTTCCGCCAAAGAAGGAAATGATACTTCGTTCGATGCGTTTTGGATTTTGCTCTTGTGTGAATATCCTCACCACTATCTCTGCGGCATTTGTCAATCACTTGCCTAACACTCACATAACGAAAGGAGTTATCCCATGGCAAACACCTTTGTTTACAAAACCAAAGGCACTTGCTCGCGCGAGATCACAGTCACCCTTGACGGCGACACGATTGAATCAATCTCGTTTCTCGGCGGATGTAACGGCAATCTGCAAGGCGTTTCCGCACTCTGCAAGGGCAGAAAGATCGATGAAGTGATTGAAACTTTGTCCGGCATCAAATGCGGTTTCAAAAACACCTCCTGCCCCGACCAGCTTGCCCAAGCACTCAAGAGTGCGCAGAATCAAAACACATAATTTTTAAAAATTCTATTACATTATTATATTTGAAAGGGAGTTACACGTATGGATTACAAACAGGAATACCAAAGATGGCTTGCTTCTGATAAAGTTGACGAAGCCACCAAAAACGAGCTTTTAGCTCTTGAAGGCAACGATGAGGAGATCAAATTCCGCTTTATTTCTTATCTCGCATTCGGCACGGGCGGTCTGCGCGGTACCATGATTGCGGGTATGAACGCCATGAACGTTTACACCGTTGCTCACGCAACCCAGGGCTTTGCCAATCTGATCCTCAAAGAAGGAAAAGCTGACCGCGGCGTTGTCATCGCACACGACAGCCGTAACAACTCCGACCTTTTCTCACGCGTTACCGCAGAGGTATTCGCCGCCAACGGCATTAAGGTTTATTTCTTCGATTCCCTGCGTCCCACCCCTGTTCTTTCCTTTGCCATCCGTTACCTCGGCACCATCGCCGGCGTCAACGTAACCGCATCCCACAATCCCAAGGAATACAACGGCTATAAGGCATATTGGGAAGACGGCGCTCAGCTTTCTCTTGAACAGGCCGACCTCGTTTCCTCTTACATCAACGCCACCGATATTTTTGACGGCGTTAAGCGTATGGACTTCGATACCGCCGTTGCCGAGGGCAAGATCGAAATCGTTGGCACCGTCATCGACGATGCGTTCATTCAGAATGTAACCGCCCAATTGGTTGACAAAACCGCTATCCCCTCGATTGCCGACGACCTCAAGGTGGTTTACACACCTCTCCACGGTTGCGGACACCGTCTTGTTCCCGAAGTGCTCCGTCTTTGCGGACTCAAGCACCTCTACACGGTAGGAGAGCAGATGGTGATCGACGGTAACTTCCCCACCGTTAAGAGCCCCAACCCCGAATATCCCGAAGCGCTCTCGCTCGGCGTAAAACTTGCCGAAAAGGTAGGCAGTGACCTCGTGCTTGCCACTGACCCCGACGCTGACCGCGTGGGCATTATGGTGAGAAACTCCGAAAATCAGTTTGTTACCATCACCGGCAACCAGGTGGGTGCGCTTCTTCTCGACTATGTTCTCACCGCTTACGAAAACACAAACACCATGCCCGAAAAGCCCTATGCAGTCAAGACCATCGTAACCACCGAGCTTGCCACCAAGATCTGCCGCGAGCATGGCGTTGATCTCTACAACGTGCTCACAGGCTTTAAGTTCATCGGCGAAGTAATCAAGAATCACGACGACATCGGCGACGGCAACTACCTGCTCGGCTTTGAAGAATCCTACGGCTACCTCAAGGGTACCTACGCGCGCGACAAGGACAGCGTTGTGGCTTCGATGCTGATTGTGGAAATGGCAGCATATTACAAGGCAAAAGGCATGACCCTTTACGATGCGCTTGTGAATATGTTTGACAAATACGGTCACTACATCGAAAACACCGTCAACGTTACCATGCCCGGTCTTGACGGCGTGGAAAAGATGAAGGCTTTGATGAACGACCTCCGCAAGAATCCTCCCACAGAGATCGGCGGCAAAAAGGTTGTTGCCATCCGCGACTACCAGGCTGAAACCATTACCGACCTCATCACAGGCGCAGTCACCCCCACCGGTCTTCCCGCTTCGAACGTCCTCTACTTCGAATGCGAAGGCGGCAACGTGGTTGTGGTTCGTCCTTCGGGCACAGAGCCCAAGATCAAGCTGTATCTGCTTGTCAACGGCGCTTGCGCCAACTGCTGCAAGGCAACACTTGAAGCCTTCAAAAAGACTGTAGAAACCTGGACTTAATTGTAAATCACCAAAAGGGGAACTTCCAAAAAGTTCCCCTTGATTTTCCTCTTAGAAAGGACTCCTATCTATGCTGATCGATACCATTTCGAGCCTCAAAGGCAGCTTTGCAGGCGGCACGCATACTGAAGTTCGCTTGCAGTGCAACACCTCCGCCGCCGTTTCCTTATTCTGCGGCAATCAGGTGGGCAACACACAAAACAAAGCCTCCGGTGTTTCGGCAAGAGTTTACAAAAACGGCGTTTGGGGCTTTTCCTCTGCCGCCGACACTTCCTGCGAGGCGGCAAAAAACGTGCTCACCGCCGCCACCGATAACGCTTTGTTTCTTGACTCCCGCGTGAAAAATCCGCCGATTCATCTTCCCGCTTCCGAAGAAGGCTCTTTCACAAACGCCTATACCATCACCCCTTGTGAGCAGAAGATCTACACCGACTTCTGCCGCGAGGTAGACAACTATATTGTTCAAAAATACCCCGATCTTGCCAGCCGTTTTGTTTCCTCGCGCTATGAATGCTTTGAAAAACTACTTGTCACGTCCGACGGCTATACAAGCCACATCGTAGCGCCCCGCTCGTACATTTACGTACAGCTCACCACCGAGGGCAAGGACGGCTCGCCGCTTGAACTCTTCGACCCTTACGGCGGCTCTGGTGTATTCACCGATCATTTCACCGATCCCGCCCTGCTTTATCCCCAAATCGACGCCTTGTATGAAAAACTCATGCACAAAAAAGAAGGCATCTTCCCCGAAGCAGGCACCAAAACCGTTATCCTCGACGGTATGCTTGCGGGTATGCTCGCACACGAAGCGGTGGGACACACCGTAGAAGCCGACCTTGTACTCGGTGGCTCGGTGGCGGCACACAACCTTGGAAAGCGTGTAGCGTCCGACCTTGTCACGCTTGTTGACTTCGCACACACTTACCAAGGCAAGCCTGCGCCCCTTCCTGTTTACGTGGATGATGAAGGCACACCCTGCGAGGATGCTATGATCATCGAAAACGGCATTCTCACAGGCTACCTCAACAATCGAGAAAGTGCCTTACATTTCGGCATGAAGCCGCAGGGCAATGCCCGCGCCTACGCTTTCTCTGACGAGCCTCTCATCCGTATGCGTAACACCGCCATTCTCCCCGGCAAGTCCAAGCTTGAGGACATGATCGCCTCGGTGGAAGACGGCTATTATCTCATCGACACCAACAACGGACAGGCAGACACCACAGGCGAATTCATGTTTGGCGTTTGCATGGGCTATGAGATCAAAAACGGAAAACTTGGCAGAGCCATTCTTGACACCACCATCTCAGGCGTGGCATTCGATATGCTAAAGACCGTGGATATGGTGTCTGACGAAATGGTCTGGGCAAGCTCGGGTTATTGCGGCAAAAAGCAACCCATGCCGGTCGGCATGGGCGGTCCCGCATTACGTTGTAAAGTCACAATGGGGGGTAGATAAGGTATGATCAACTTGACTACACTCACAAAGAACATCATCGACGCCTGCATGGCAAAGGGTGCCGATATGGCAAAATGCGCGGCATCCAAAAATGAAGTGCGCGAATTTAACATCGACGGCGGCAAGTTCTCGCTTTTCCGCACGTTATATAACAACGCCGTCGGCATCACTGTCTTCAAGGACGGCAAAAAAGGCAGCATGAGCATCAACCGCTTTGACGATGAAGCCATCGAAGAAGCGATCAATGCTTGCTTTACCGCAGCCGAGGCTGCTTCTCCCGATGACGCTTGGGATCTTTGCCATGAGGCACACACGCAGGATATCACCGATGGCTGCCCCGTTTGCGACACCGAAAAGCTGTTTGACAGAACCGAAGAACTCAAAACCGCCATTGAAAAAGACTACCCCCTCATTCTGATGGAGCAGATGATCGTCGATCACAACGGCTATGAATCAGTCTTCCGTACCTCTTACGGCGGATGCTTCCGCCGCGTTTCGGGCAGCTATCAGGTTTCTCTCATGTTCTCGGCGCACGAAGGCGAGATCGCTTCCTCCTTCTGCGGCGCAGGCGTTACGGTTGTAAACCTCGATACACCCTTTATTGAACTTGGCAATATCAGACAAACTCTTGCCGATGTGGAAAAGCAGATCCACACCGAGCCGGTCGAAGGCAAATTTGTCGGCACCATGGTACTGCCGCCCGACGCGCTTTCCGAATTTGTCGGCTCAGCCCTTGGCAACTTTGTCTCGGACGGCTCGTTGATCGACGGCACAAGCATTTGGAAGGATGCTCTTGGCACAAAGGTTGCCGACGAGCGCATTACCATCTCCTCAAAGCCTCACGATCCCCGTATCATCGGCGGCTCGCTTTATACAGCCGACGGCTTTGTTGCCGAAGACTATGACATCATCAAAAACGGCGTACTCGAATGCTTCATGCTCTCGCTCTACGCCGCCAACAAAACCGGCAATCGCCGCGCCCCCAACGACGCTTGGGATCTTGTGATCGAAAACGGCGATACCCCCTATGACGATATTATCAAGAATATCGAGCGCGGTATCATCGTCGGCAGATTCTCGGGTGGCAGCCCCAACAGCAAGGGCGATTTCTCGGGTGTTGCCAAGAATAGCTTCCTTGTCGAAAACGGCAAAATTACAAAAGCCCTGCGCGAGACCATGATCAACGGCAACCTCGCAGACCTTTTCAAGAACGTGATTGCCATTTCCAAAGAAACCCTCGCAAGCGGCGGCTCAGTCCTGCCCACCATCGCCTTCGGCGGCGTCACCGTCTCGGGTAAGTAAAAAAACATACCAAAGCCAAAACATCCCACCGCATACACGGTGGGATGATGTTTCTTCACACCGTGTCATCCTGAGCGAAGAAAATATCCCGGTGGGATATTTTCGTAGTCGAACTTTTCAAAATCTGCAACAAATTGCTGATTTTGAAAAGGCAAAACGCTGAAGCGTTTTGAGGATCTACAACATTACGCGTATCACACCGCCCGAGATCCTGCCTTCGGCACGGCTTCGCCGTTCGACTCCGCTTCGCGCCGCTCAGGATGACACGGATGGATACCATAAAACGCCACCAAACGGTGGCGTTTTGGGTTTATTCAAGACCAAGAAAATAATCGGCACTGACATGGTAATAGCGGCAAAGGGCGATCAAATGACGAATCGGAAGCTCGTTTGCCCCGCGCTCGTAACGGGCATACATCGTCTGCGAGGTTCCTAAAATATCGGCAATTTCCTGCTGTGTCTTGTCGTGATCTTCTCTTAAATCACGCATGATCTTCACATACCGCTTTTCCATAGCCAACCCTCCTTACTTGTCGTAATTCTATTATAACAAGTAAATAAGTTTACTATTGACATTAGTAAATATTTGTGTTAGGATAAAAGCGAAGCTCCTGTTTTTTAACGTATAGCCGTATTGCACAGATTTGAGTGTGCAATTTTGTGCAACCAAACGAAAATAAATTTTTTTCTTCAAAACAGTGACGTTTTGAAAAAAAAGGGGTCTATATAAGTGAACCCATCATTCCCAATATTGGTAGCTTGTTGACATTTTATGTCATTCGAGCTATAATCAATATATAACATTGCTCAACCATCTTGTATCCATTTCACATGGCAAGGAGGCTGTTTATGAAACGAATCATACTTTTTTTAGCCATCGCAGTCCTTTTGCTTTCACTTGTTTCTTGCGAAGACGAAACTGTCCCGCTAAGCCAAGGCTTGGTATTTGAATACGATGAAGAAAAAGAGGGCTATTTCGTCACAGACATCGGCTCTTGTGAAGATACCGAGATTGTCATCCCCAAAACCTACAACGACAAAGACGTGCTCGGCATCGGAAGCAATGCGTTCGCTGAACAAGACAAACTTACCCACATTACCCTTCCTGACGGAATCCAATGGATCGGAAATCAGGCTTTCTCAAATTGCACCGCTCTTACCGAAATCACGCTTCCACACCGCGTAATGGAAATTGGACCGAATGCCTTCGCGCATTGCACCAATCTGACAACTGTTACAATAGAAGGCGACGTGGCAATCATCGGTGACAAAGCGTTTTTCGGCTGTGAAAAACTCACCAACGTCTCCATGAAAAACATTGGCGTAAGCATTGGTAACAGCGCATTTGAAAACTGTACCTCACTGTCCTCCATCACCCTGCCCGATACCGTAACAATCCTCGGCAAGAGGGCTTTTGCCAATTGCGAAAACCTCACTTCTATCACGTTGGGAAAGCACTTATCCGGCATTAACGAACAGACATTTGAGAATTGTACCGCGCTTTCTTCTATCACCATACCCAATAACGTTGTAAAAATCGAAAACAGCGCGTTTAAGAATTGCGAAAACCTGTCTTCGGTCACAATGGGAAGCGGCATCACAAGCATTGGTGACTATGCGTTTGCTGCTTGTGACAAGCTCTCCAACATCGCCATTCCAAGCGGCGTGACAAGCATTGGAGAGCGCGCTTTCACCCATTGCACCAAACTCTCCTCCGTCACACTTCCGAAAAGTCTCAAAACCATCGGTGCGGAAGCCTTTTCTTACTGCGAAAAACTTTCCGCCATTCATATTCCAAACAGTGTCAAAACCATCGGCAAAGCGGCATTTTCCCATTGTTCACAGCTGTCTGAAGCCACCCTGTCCGGCAGTCTTACGATCATTGAAGACGAACTGTTCTACTATTGCACGAGTCTTTCTTCTGTCACGATTCCGAACGGTGTCACACGAATCGGCGCTTGCGCCTTCTCATACTGTGAAAAACTCACCGATATCGCCCTGCCCGACACTGTCCTGTCCATGGGACACAGTGCATTTTACTACTGCTCCAAGCTTTCTCACGTCACATTAGGCAACAGTCTCAAAGAAATTGGATCGCATGCCTTTGCATGGTGTGAAAAACTTATCAACTTAACCCTTTCCAACAACATCACAACCATTGAAGATGGGGCATTCTATGTCTGCAAATCCCTTTCCTCTATCACAATTCCCGATAGCGTCATAACCATCGGTGACGGAGCTTTCTCGCAATGCTTTAAACTTGAAAGCGTTGCCATCGGAAACGGCGCGATGACCATCGGAGAGAATGCTTTTTCAGAATGCCAAAGTCTCACTAACATCACGATCGGAAACAGCGTCAGAACAATCGGCAAAAAAGCTTTCAATCAGTGCTCTGCTCTTACCGAAATCACTCTGCCCGACAGTGTGACCACCATCGGCGAAAAAGCCTTTTATTACTGCACTGCCCTTACCGAAATCACTCTGCCAAACAGTGTGACCACCATTGCGGAGGCGGTTTTCAACGGATGTCACAACCTCGCCAGCGTCACACTGGGAAAAAATACCAAGACCATTGAAAACGGAGCGTTTGAACACTGCGGCAAGCTTTCATCAATCACGTTTCCCGATGGTATCACCAAAATCGGTGAGCGCGCCTTCGGGCTTTGCAATTTTTCCACTGTCGTCATTCCCGACAGTGTCATAAGTATTGGAACAGAAGCATTCTCTAATTGCCACAATCTTGTCAAGGTCACGCTCGGAAGCGGTATCACAACCATTGAAAGCGGAACATTTCAGTCCTGCCGCAGTCTTACTGATATCACCATTCCTGAAAACATCACCCACATCGGACACTCCGCTTTCCGAAGTTGTGAAAACCTGACAATTGTCATTCCCGATAGCGTCACTTCTGTTGGTAAATGGGCGCTCTATCAATGTCCGACCGTCTTTTGCGAAGCCCAAACAAAACCTGCCGATTGGGATGCCGATTGGGACTACAATTCCGCGTCAGGTTACTCCACCACCGTTTATTGGGGCGACGAATGGCACTACGTTGACGGCGTACCGACGGTAAAATAAAAATCCACTCCACAACCAAAACACCCCACTGCCGCGGCAGTGGGGTGTTTTTATGAAAAAACTTATTTTACTCTTTCTTCAAGATACTTCACAACGTCACCAACGGTGATGAATTCGCGAAGATCTTCGTCTTCGATCTCAAAACCGAATTCTTCTTCGCAAGCGTACACAAGGTCAGCAAGCTCAAGAGAGTTGATACCGAGGTCATTGATCAGTTCAGCTTCAAGGGTCACTTCAGCGGCATCCACATGAAGGTCATTGACAAGAATCGCTTTAATACGGTCAAACATAATTACAATCTCCTAAAAAATAAATATTATTGTACTTTATAGCGCTTGATTTTTTTGGTTGTTGTTTTTTCAAACTCGGTCTCACGAACTTCTACCTCGTGAATCTGCTTGAACACAGGGAGTTCTTTGTTGATCTCGTTGACTTCTTCTTTGAGCTTGTTGTAAATTGCCTCGGCCGTCATGCCCTCGGTCTTTTCCTCATCGGGATAGATGAGAGCCGTGATCACAATTTCACCCACAGCATTCTTTCTGCCCACCACGACGCATTCCTTGATCATGGCGATCGGTGCAAGATACTGCTCAATTTCCTCGGGGTAGATATTCTTACCGTTACTCAGAATAATAATATTCTTTTTTCTGCCGGTGATATGCACAAAGCCGTCTTTGTCAACAAAACCAACGTCTCCGGTCTTGAACCAGCCATCCTCGGTAAAGACTTCAGCGGTCGCATCGGGATCTTCAAAGTAACCGAGCATCACATTGCCGCCCTTGACAAGGATCTCACCGGTATCCTGGCCTTCGTCAAGATCAACCTTAACCTCACAGCGTTCAACAGGCGTACCAACCGTACCCGCACGGCGCTTATCAAGACGGTTGACCGCCACAAGAGGCGCACACTCGGTAATGCCGTAACCGTTGAGGATCGGAATGCCGAACGCATCAAAATCGTCAATGAGTCTCTGATCAAGCGGCGCACCGCCGCAAACGATGCTTTCAAGCTCTCCGCCAAACACCGAAAGAATCTCGCCAAAGAACTTCTTACGCATATCAATGCCGAAATGACGCAGGAAGTTGCTGATCTTCATGGCAGTTTTGACCTTTTTGGTTATGCCCTTCTTTTCGATGTTATCCCAAATTCTCTTGTAAAGGGTTTCCACAAAGAGCGGCACGAACAAAATTGCCGTCGGCTTGAAGGACGCAAGATTTTTGGTCACATACTTGATGCTGTCGTTGATATAGGTCGTACAGCCTTTGTTGGCGGCAGCAAGATGACCGCAGGTCATCTCATAGGTATGATTGATCGGCAAAACCGAGAGCAGTCTTGTTTCATCGGTAATATGATGCATCGAAAGACAGGACGAATTGGTAGCGGCAGCAAGGTTGTTCTGCGAAAGAAGAATGCCCTTGCTCGTACCGGTTGTGCCCGAGGTGAAAAGAAGCGCACAGGGCTTTTCAAGATCAAGCTCAAGATCAAGGTAAGTGCGGTTGCCTTTGGCAAGCTCTTCCTCACCCTTTTTCTGAAGTGCTTCCCAAGAAAGCACACGATCTTTTCCTTCGTCGGAATCAGCAGGCGTGATCGGAATAAAATAGCGAATACCCGGAACGCGGTCGGCAATTGCCGCCATGCGCGCGTTTTGGCTTTCGGTGAATACCACAGCCTCAGAGTGTGAGCGAATCAAAAAGTTTACAAGCTCATCGTCGTTGATCTCTTTATCAAGCGGCACGATCATGCCGTTTCCGTTGACCACGGCAAAGTAGGTTACAACATACAGCGGATGGGTATCGCCAATCACGGCAACGGTTTTACCCATAAGATCAAGCGTGGAAAATGCTGTTCCCGCCGCATTCATCTCACGAAGAAAATCATTATAAGAGAAATTCGTGTCTTTGCGTGTTTTTTTGTCCTTGAAAACGTATCTCGGCTTGTCACCGTAAAGCGCAGCACTCGTCACGATCAAATTACGCAGGTCAGTGATCATTTTGTTTTCGTAGGTCTGTTTTTTGATATAAAACACTTCCTTTCGCAGGTGTTCGACACCGTTCAGCACACACTGTGCTAACGAGTCGCACACACCACCTATTACAGAATACAAAAAGATTATAGACGATTTTTTTTGCTTTGTCAATAGCTCCGTGCCAACTCTTTGGAAAACATCCTCTTTTTTAACAAAAAAAGATTTTTTTGGTAATATAGCATTGATTCTTTTCCTGAAATATGCTATAATAGCAGTCAAGAAATCATATATTTGGAGGATTGACTTATGAAAATTTTGTTCCAAGGCGACAGCATTACCGATGCCGGCAGAGACCGTTCAGATATTCATAACCTCGGTCGCGGCTATCCTTTTTACGCAGCTGAACTGATCAAAGAAAAATACCCCGATATTGAATTTGAATTTATTAACCAAGGCATCGGCGGAAACCGTGCCGAAAATCTTCTTGCCCGCTGGGAAGAAGACGCCATTGCCCATAATCCCGACATCATTTCGATTCTCATCGGTGTCAACGATACCTGGCACAATTCCAATCCCAATGACAACTGGATGAAGCACAGCTACTTTGAGCGTTGCTACCGCAACATTCTCACTCAGCTGAAAGAAAAGACCAATGCCAAGATCATCCTGATCGAGCAGTTCTTGCTCTACACCCCTGACAAAGCCTATTTCCGTGAAGATATGGCACCCAAAATCGAGATCACAAGAAAGCTCGCCCGCGAATTTGCCGATGCTTACATTCCGATGGACGGTCTGTTCGCGCAAGCCTGTGTTGGCACAGCTCCCACCCGTTTTGCCGAAGATGGCGTTCACCCCACAAAAGCCGGTGCTGAACTGATGGCAAAATATTATCTCGAAGCCATCTCTCCCCTCATCGAGGAAATCAAGTAATTAAGATATCAAAACAGAATAAGCGCTTGCGGTACCTTGGTATCGCAAGCGCTTTTCGGCTTATTCAGCCATGCGTTTTTTTACAACTTTGCCCCAGATCATGCGCACAAGAAGCACGATCAAAGGAACGGCAATCATGGTCAGAATCATTTCGGGGATCATGAAGGTGCTGTTATACACCAACGAATATGTCCATTTTCCGTAACGGAAAACGGCGTCGTTCCAAGCTCCCGCCTTCGTGATGCTGTACCATACTACAGCCCCGCTGAGGATATGGAATACAAAGCGAAGAAGCACGGCAAGCAGACTTCCGAGCGCAATGTTGGTATAAAGGTTTGCCTTTTCATTTTTGAAAAAGTGATTTTTGCTGAAAATACCGGCAAGACCCAACACGGTAAAGGCAAAAATGTAATCCAACAAAATGCAAAGCACAATGCCAAGGGGATCGGGGACATACGCCACCGTGCCGATTCCGAGAAGCAGTTGAATTAAGGAATAGGCAAAAGCCGAAAAAAGTCCCATTTTGGTGCCATGTACAATGCCGCAAATGAGAATCGGCACCATGGAAAAGAGCGTCACCGAGCCGCCAAGCGGCGCCTCCCACACTTTGATCATGGAAAGCACGGTGGCAAGTGCCACCATCATGGCGCATTCGCAGAGAATTTTGATTTTTTGCTGTTTTTTCAAAAAAACACTTCCTTTCGTTTTTTGCCGAAAACTGTTTTTCTCGAGAAAAAACAAAAACCACGGTAATACCGTGGAATGATACAAACACCTCGGACAAAAATGAGAGATTCCCCACTTCTTTCCGAAAATATGATAATCTTCCTACGGCGGAATTACCCGCATCAGGTTCCGGAGTTCGGCGCGCGCTGCCATCTCAGCCTTTCGGCTCCCCCGATTATATTTTCGACATCGACATTATACACCCAAAGGAAAAAAAAGTCAAGTGTTATTTCTATAGTAATTTTATATAAAAAAAGCGAAATTGACCTTGACAAAATCATACGATATATAGTATAATATGCTTATACTGTAGACTCATGTAATTCTGCAACCAAGACTCATGTGAGCAGTGAGTCAAAAACGGAAAGCATGTTCCGCCGAGCGTGCCTTTTCTCCTTTAGAATCCTTCGGCGGAGAAATGGGAAAAAGATATGAAAAAAGTACTTCTCCTGTTGGCGCTTTGCGTTGTTCTCGTTGCCGTTTTCGCAAGCTGTAGCTGTGGCGGAAGCGAAACCGCAACCAAGCCCGCAACCACCTCCGGTCAAACACCCACAACCACCCAAAACCAAGGTCCCACCTCAGACGCATCCGATTCCACAACAAGTACCACTCCCCCCACCCCCACCGTGGACGAATTCGGCAACAGCTCTGCTGACCTTGTTGAAGATGGATATGTTGAAAACGGTCTTACATACACCATCTACAAAAACGCTGCTAAGCTGATTGCAGCAGATGAAACTGCAACTGAAATCGCCGTTCCCGCCAAAATCAAAGACGGCACGGTAGCAGTTAAGTTTGTTGCTTCGCACGCTTTCAAAAATAACGAAACGGTAACCAAGATCACTCTTGCCGACGGCATTGAGGTGCTCGGTAAAGAAGTTTTCTACGGCTGCTTTAATTTGAAGGAAGTTACCCTTTCGAACGCCATCACCGCAATTGGCGACGGTCTTTTCCGTAACTGCTACGCGCTCGAAAAGGCAGTTCTCCCCAACACCATTACCTCCATGGGAACCGACGTATTCTTCGAATGCCGTTCGCTGAAGGTAGTTGCTCTCCCCGACAACGACAGCTTCGTCATCGTTCCCAACGAAACCTTCTACAACTGCACATCGCTTGAAGAAGTTACCCTTCCCGCCTCCACCACTGTAATCGGCGAAAAGGCATTCTACTACTGCACCGCTCTAAAAGGCATCACCTTTACCGACAAGATCACCGCAATCGGCGTAAAGGCATTCTACAACTGTACGTCTCTTGCCACGGTTGATCTTACCGCAAGCGGTGTTACCAGCATCCCCAACTATGCATTCTACAAGTGTTCGTCTCTCACTTCGCTCAAGATGTCTGACAACACCAAAGCCATCGGCGCTTATGCTTTCTATGGTTGCGAAAGCCTCGACGCCATCACCATTCCCGATTTGGTTTCTTCGATTTCTACCGGCGCGTTTGCTTACTGCACCAAGATCAAGACCATCAAAATTCCCAACGACATCAAGACTCTTTCTGACCGCATTTTCTATCAGTGCCAAGCGCTTGAAACAATCGAAATGGCAAACGATATCACTTCGATTGGCGAATCTGCTCTTGCCAACACCGCGCTGAAGAGCTTTACCGTTCCCGCAACGGTTACCGAATTGAAAAAAGGCGCATTCTCTTACTGCGCAGCTCTTGAATCGATTACATTTGCCGACGGTTTCGCAATGGGTGACTTTGCAGCCAACCTCTTTGCTTATTGCACCGCACTGAAATCAATTGTCATTCCCGCTTCTGTTACTGTAATCAATAACGGTGCGCTTTCTTACTGCACCGCACTTGAAGACGTGACTCTCAGCCCCGAAACCATACAGATTTCGCAGAACTCGTTCCTCAACAGTGCTGCAATCAAAGAAATCACCATTCCCGATACCGTAACCAGCATCGGACGTAACTCGATTGGTATCAGCTTGGTTGACGGCGTTGCAACACCCAACAAGAACACCAAGATCTACGCTTTTGAAGGCGGTAACGTTGGTAACTTCCTGAATTCTGCAGGTCTTGCCTACACATCTCTCGGTGTTTCGGGTCACGTTCCCTTCAGCGACATCGAAGTGAAACCCATTACCGGCAAAAACGGTCAGTACGAACTCGTGAAGTATCTTGGCACCAGCACAGAAATTGCCATTTCCGACATCTACAAAGACGGCAAGATCACCAAGATCGCAGAAAACTTCATGAAGGATAACGCAACGGTTGTTTCGGTTAAGCTGCCCGACACGATCACCGAAATCGGTGCTTCCGCTTTTGAAAACTGCACGGCTCTTACCTCTGTTAACATTCCCACAGGTGTAACCGCTATCGCAGATAAGACCTTTAAGAACACAGCTATCACCACGATTTCTCCCAGTACTGCTGTTAAGTCCCTCACAAGCATCGGTGCCTCTGCATTCGAAGGCTGCTCTGCACTGGCTTCCACCAACATCTCCAGCACCAGCAAGCTCACCGAAATCGGCGACAGAGCATTTGCCGGTACCGCGATCACTACCTTTACTGTTTCGAACACTGTAACCAAACTCGGAAACGAAGTATTTGCAGATTGCGCCCTGCTCCTTTACGTTGAGATGTTGGGTAATGCTCCCACCATCGGCACAGGTGTTCTTGATAGAACATCTCCTTTGGCAGCATTCCACTACGCTACAGGAAACACCACTTACACCGTAGATGCTGACGGCTATTGGAATGGCTACAAGGCTACCACCGATTCGGTAAAGAACGGCACCTTCAAAACCTTTGAACTCACCGTTCCCAGCGCAGATGATCCGACCCAGACCGTAAAGGTAGGCACCGCCAAGCTCCTTTACACCGGCGAGCTGAATATTTCGGGTGAAACCACAAAGGCACACCTGCCCGACTTCGAATCTGAAACAGCAATGCCTTGGCAGGAATACAAGAAGTACATTTCCAAAGTTTCTATCTCCAAGGTAGAGCGCATCGGTAACTACACCTTTGCAGGTCTTGACAGAATCCAGTCTATCCAACTTCCCTCTACCGGTCTTCTTGAAATTGGCGACTACGCGTTCAAGGATATGACAGCTTTGAACGTTCTCTCGATCCCCTCCACCGTTACAAAACTCGGTAAGGGCGCATTCGTAGGCACAGCTCTCACCACGATTTCGCTCAGTAAAGTTACCGTAATTCCGGAAGAACTCTTCATGAACGTTACCACTTTGACAGAGCTCAACATTACCTCTAAGGTAACCGAAATCGGTGCGCGCGCTTTCATGAACACCTCGATCACCAAGTTCTCGATGAACGAAGCTACCGCTGTCATCGGCGACGAAGCATTCAAGGGATGCACACAGCTTGAAGCAATCACCACTTCCGCCGCCAAGTTTGGCGCAGGCGCATTCGAAGGATGCACCGCTCTGAATGCACTCGCAATTGGCAACAAGGTTGAAGAAATCGGCGACAGAGCTTTCAAGGGCATTGCCATTGAAAAGATTACACTTCCCAACACACTCACCACCATCGGCAACGAAGCATTTGCTGATTGTGCAAACCTCAACGAAATCACTCTGTCAGGCAAAGCTCCCACCATTGGCACTGATGTTCTTAAGAACACTCCCATCTATGCTCACTTCTTCTATACCGGCACAGATACCAGCTACACACTTGACGCAGACGGCAAGTGGAATGGCTACGCTGCTACCAGTGATACCAGCAAGATTATGGCAAGCTTCGATGTAGATGACGGCAAGGTTACCGTTTCGATCACCTACAAAGGTATTTTGAGCGTCACCGTCAACGAAGCAGGCGGCGTGATTCCCAACTACGAGTCGGCTGAAGCCGTACCGTGGAACGCTTATAAGGACTATGTTACCACCGTTCAGCTTTCCACCGTTGCGGCAGTCGGTGACTATGCTTTTGCAGGCTTCACTAAGATTTCGGATCTCAAGCTCACCGCTAAGACCACCGCTATCGGCAAACAGGCTTTTGCCGGTTGCACCTCTCTTTCCGGGGTAACGAGTTACGCTACAAGCATCGGCGAAGAAGCTTTTGCCGGTTGCACCAAACTTGCAACAGCAAACCTTAACAAAGTAACCGACTTTGGCTACAGAGCATTTGCTGATTGTCTCTCGCTTCAAAACGTTACCATCACAGGTTCTCTCGGTCCTGTATCCGCAAGTGCTGCAAACGCATTTGAAAACACTCCCTACGGAGCCCTGTAAAACAAAACAAAAAACCTGCAAACTTCTCTCTGTATTCTTAGCGTAGAAATGGCAGGCACAAAAAATCGGCGGAGAACTTGTTTTCTCTGCCGATTTGTGTTATAATGGGTTAGCTAAAAGCCTTCCTCCGGGAGTGAAGGTTGCTTTGCCACAGGCAAAGACGGAAGGATCCTGCGTGACTTTAGGTTTGAACTAACTTCATTGTAGCGCACTCTCCCTCAGTCAGCTTCGCTGACAGCTCCCTCTCGGAGGGAGCCTTAGGATGCGCGAAACCTTAGGGGTATGGGCTTTGCCCGATGCCTTTGTAATACAAAGGCGAAACTGGCTATAAACAGAACGATAATTGGAAATTAATGAAGGAGCTTTATAAATGAGAAAGCAAACAATAAAGAACATATCGTTCGTATTCTTTATACACATTCTGTCAGTCGTTAATATGCTGTTGTGTCAAAATGATTTAATTGCTGATCTGGTTTGGTTTGCGTTGCAAATACTTTTATGCATATTTGCAATTCCTTTCTATTTTTTTGTCAAAAGCGACCCCTCAAATAAATGGATTTATACGATAACAGCACTTGTTGCTCATATCGTTTATACACTACTTATTTGCCTTGTTTTAGGAAATATATTTAGCGGATGGGATAATGCCATTATCTATTGGACGGAAATATTTCTCTCCGCGTCCTTTGCAGTAGCTTTTTTAATTGATTTGATTCTTAATTTAAAATCATAATTTCCAATGTATCAAAGCGAATAATAAATCCCGACAGGCCTTGAAAAATCTGTCGGGATTATTTTGTTTACAGCGGGAGCAAGCCCCCGCACTACGAGCAAATCATCATATGAGAGTGCGCCGTTGGGTGCTTTCTCCGATAAGAACATCACCCATTTCGTTTGCAGGTTTTTTATTATACGTTCAAATTGAATTTTTTCGCAGCTTCCTCACGCATTTTGTACTTGAGGATCTTGCCTGCAGCATTCATCGGGAACTCAGTCACAAAGTCCACATAACGCGGTACTTTGTATTTTGCCATGTGCTGTTCCACATAAGCCTTGAGTTCTTCCACCGTCATGCTTTCACCCTCTTTAAGAATGATGCAAGCCATGATCTCTTCGCCATAACGCTTGTCAGGCACGCCGATCACCTGTACGTCCTTCACCTTAGGACAAGTAAAGATAAATTCTTCAATCTCACGGGGATAGATATTTTCACCGCCACGGATGATCATATCCTTCAAGCGTCCCGTGATGCGATAGTTGCCGTCGGCATCGCGGCAGGCGATGTCACCTGTATGGAGCCAGCCTTCGGCATCAATGGCAGCAGCAGTCGCAAGAGGCATCTTGTAGTAGCCTTTCATGACGTTGTAGCCGCGTGCCACAAATTCGCCGTTTGCACCGTCAGGCAGATCCTCACCGGTTTCGGGATCAATGATCTTGCATTCCACATTCGGAAATGCCGAGCCAACCGTTTCGGTACGCACCTCAAGCGAATCGGTCACACAGCTCATGGTGCAGCCGGGAGAAGCTTCGGTCTGACCGTAAACCGATACGATTTCTTTCATATTCATCTTGTCAGCCGCTTCGCGCATCAAATCAGCAGGACAGTTTGCGCCCGCCATAATACCGGTGCGGATATACGAGAAATCAGTTTTGGCAAAATCATCGTGACGAAGCATGGCAATGAACATGGTCGGCACGCCGTTGAAGCAGGTGATATGCTCACGGTTGATGCATTCGAGCGCAGGCTTCGGAGAGAAATACGGCAGCGGATAGAGCGTTGCACCGTGTGTCATCGAAGAAGTCATCGAAAGCACCATGCCAAAGCAATGGAACATCGGCACCTGGATCATCATGCGGTCAGCCGTGGAAAGATCCATTTTATCGCCAATGCACTTACCGTTATTGATGACGTTATAGTGGGTCAGCATAACGCCCTTCGGGAAGCCGGTTGTACCCGATGTGTACTGCATATTGCAAACATCGTCAGGCTTAACAAGCGAAGCCAGGCGTTTCACCTCGTCCATCGGCACGTTCTTGCCGAGCGCAAGAGCTTCCTTCCATGTCAAGCAACCGTTTTGCTTGGAATCAATGGTAATCACATTACGAAGGAAGGGCAAACGCTTGCAGTGAAGCGGCTCGCCGGGAACGGTATTTTCAAGCTCAGGACAGAGCTCTTTGATGATGCCGATATAGTCGGAATCGCGCCAACCATCAACCAACACAAGGGTATGCGTATCCGACTGACGGAGCAGATATTCCGCTTCGTGACTCTTATACGCGGTATTCATGGTCACAAGCGCCGCACCAATCTTGGCAACTGCCCAAAAAGCAATATACCACTGCGGCACGTTGGTTGCCCACACGGTCACATGAGAGCCGGGCTTCACACCAAGCGCAATCAAGGCACGGGCAAATTCGTCCACATCGTTACGGAATTCGGTATAAGTTCTGGTATAGTCCAGTGTGGTATAGCGGAACGCAAGCTGATCGGGAAAAACATCCACAACGCGATCAAGAAGCGAACCGAAAGTTTCGTGCACCAAGCTGTACTTCGGCCAAATGAAGCGGCCTGTACCCGCGCGATTCTGATAAAGCGCCACTTCACGGTGCTGTTTGATTTCAAAACGCTCCATGTAGGTCACAAAGTGCGGGAACACAATGGTGGGATCAGCAAGCTCTGCCGCCCACTGCGGATTCCATTCAAAAGAAAGATATCCATCGTAGGTTACCGAGCGAAGCGCGTTGACAAAGCGTTCAACCGGAAGATCACCCTCGCCCATCAGGCAGTAGGTTACCGAGTCTCCGCTTCCCTTCAAGTCCTTGATATGCACGTGCTTGATGTACGCGCCGAGGTTTTCCACCGTCTTCTCCGGCTCTTCGTGGAAGAGTCGGTAAGGATGGGAAATATCCCAAAGTGCCGCAAGCTCATCGCAAGCGAATACGCCGAGAACACTTGCAAGGCGGGCGGTATCAGCATAAATGCCGGAGCTTTCCACCAAAAGCACAATCTTTTTCTCTTTGGCAAGCGGGATCGCCTTTTCCAAAAAGGCAACAACAGCGGCATCGGCTTCTTCTTTGGTCTGCCATTCAATTTCCTTGGCATACAAACGCACATACGGCGCGTGAGCGGCTTTGGCAGCAGAAAGATAGCGAGTGAGTGTTTCTAAATTTTCCCCAATCTTTTCGCTGTCTGCCATATTGAAAACCGTGTCCAGACAAGGAATCGAAAGCCCCATATTGGCAAGCTTTCGAGAAGCGGCAGGAGTGTTTTCCGAAAAGATCGCACCGCTTGCTGTAAAAGCAGGTTTATCTATATCATGAATCTCAATACCGGAAAACTGCATCTCCTTAGCAAAAGAACAGTATTCAGCCCAGGAGTACCCTTTCCAGTAATCGGTAGAAAATGCAAGTTTCATAGCATTTGTCTTCTTTCTTATTATTGCTCTTCAAATACAATTTTGTTCAGTGCGTTAACATAGGCGCGGAGCGAAGCACCAATGATGTCAGTCGAAACACCGCTGCCCGAATATACCTTACCCTGACTGCGCAGACGCACAAGCGCTTCACCCATGGCTTCCTGACCGCGAGTTACCGAGCTGATGCGGAAATCGTCGAGCTCGTAGGTCGAGCCGATCACTTTTTCCACCGCGAGGAATGCCGCGTCAATCGGACCGTTACCAATCGAAACGCCATGGCGAATCTCGCCGTCTTTTTCAATCTCCACCTGTGCCATCGGCGAAATGCGGTCGCCGCTGTTCACAATATACGAACGCAGAATATAGGTGGGAGGAACTTCGTCTGCCACATTGGCAACAATGATTTCAAGCTCCTTACCACTGACAGATTTTCTTTCGGCAAGCTTTTCAAACGCTTTATGCACCTTGGCAAGGTCATCGCTCGAGATCTCATAGCCCATGTGCGCCACAACGTCAGCAATCTGACCGATGGTTGTGCCCTTGGCAAGCAAAATCTCATCCGAATCCTCAACGCTTTCCACCGCGGTGGCAACGCCTTCGCGCTTTTCACCGTACAGCCAAGGCATTGAAGATGCCACGCGTGTCATCGCCGTGGGGTCAACCGAGGTGGCAAGTGCCCAATCGTTACCGCGCAGAGCAACCGTGCGAACAAATGCGCTGAGCGCCACAGCTTCATCGCCCACAAGAGAGGTCTTCACCGCCACAGCTTCGCCCATCACTGCGGCAACACTGTTGGCGCAAGCCATGGAAAGCGAATCGTTGCAACGCACGCCAATCGCCACGTGAGCAAACGCCTCGGAGGAATCACGGAAATTTTTGAGGAAAGCTACGAGCTCGGTGGGCGTCGCAACGCCTTCACTATCGCACAAGGTGATGTATTTTGCACCCGATGCAAGGGCAAATTCACACGCCCTTGTGAGGAATGCAGGCTCGCTTCTCACCGCATCAGCAGCAGAAAATTCAACCTCTTCGGTCAGTGCGGCGCAAGCCGAAACGCGCGCTTTGATCATCTCAAGCACCTTGTCAGGCTTAGCATGACAGAAATACTCCATCTGCACCACCGATGTGGGAATTTCCACAACGAGTCTCTTGTTGGTCAAAGGAGACAGCGCCTCCCAAGCGGCATTTGCGGCATTATCTTCGTCCGAAACAAGCGCCGAAACCGTGGTGTTGCCCAAAAAAGGAAGCACGGTTTTGATAAAAAGCTTATCTTCGCTCGTATTGCGAAGAGCGCCCGCCTCAATCACATCCACACCGAGGGCTGAAAGCTGTCTTGCCAAAATCAGGCGTTCTTTGAAGGAAAGCCCGCTGACACGGGAAAATGTGGTGTCAATCACTTGAATCTGTTTCATACATCAATACTCCTTGATTCACAAAATAAAAGCCCCCGAAGCTTACGCTTCGGGGACGAAAAAATCGTCGGTACCACCCGAATTGCAGAAAAACTGCCACTCACAAGGCTCTGAATAAAGCCCTTTGCCATGGTAACGGGGCAAACCGAAGTTCTTTACTACATCCTTCAAGAACCCTGCTCCGGAGCGAGATTGCAACAAGGCTTCCCCACCGACTCGCAGCAACCGTCGGCTCTCTGAAGAGGTTTTGACCCCATGCATAACTCCATCTTTGCATTTACGAGAAACATCTTACCACAACAAATCCGATTTGTCAAGAGTTTTTTGTCATTTTTTTAATCCATGCGGGCAAATCTTGACTTTTTTCTTTTGTCTGTATATAATAAAAAGGAAGAAAGCCAAGGAGTTTTGTATGAAGATTACCCGATACGAGCTGAAAACCAACAACAAAAAAACATATAAAATCGTCATTCTTGCCGATCTACACTCAACTGTGCCTGAAGGTCTGCTTGAAACCGTCAAGAAAGAAGCCCCCGATCTTATTGCCATTCCCGGAGACTGCATCGACTATACCGTTTCGCACGCGCTGAATATGCTCCCCTTTCTTCATTCGCTTGCCGAAATTGCTCCCACCTATTACAGCGACGGCAACCACGAACTTTTCAAAGAAGAAGACGTTAGAGCCGTGGAAGAAACAGGCGTTCGTTTCTTGTTTGATCAAACAGTCACGCACGGCGAACTTGTGATCGGCGGCCTTGCCTCCGGATTTGGGTTCGGAGAACAAGGCAGATGGAAAACAACACCCGCCCCAAATACCGATTACCTAAACGAGTTTTCACGTGAACCAGGCTTCAAAATTCTGCTCTCTCACCATCCCGAATATTATAAACCCTATCTCAAAGCGCTTCCGATCGATCTTATCATCTCAGGTCACGCGCATGGCGGACAGTGGCGTGTGTTCGGTAGAGGTGTCTTTGCCCCCGGTCAGGGAATCTTTCCCAAATACACATCGGGTGTTCATGAAAACCGCTTTGTCATCAGCCGCGGTCTTGGCAACCACACCGTCATCCCCCGCATCTTCAATAGACCCGAAATCGTGGTGCTTACCTTAACGGGAAATCAATAATTCTGTAGTACAATGTTTCATCTAAAACTTTACATTTGGCAATACCGCGAGATCCGACCCGTCCTGTTTGCAGGCCGAGTCGCCCTGCGCTACGCTTGGGTTTCGACTGCACACCGCCCCGTGTCATCCTGAGCGACGCGAAGCAAAGTCGAGGCGCAGCCGAAGTGGGATCTCGGGCGGTGTTCCGCTCAAGATGACACGCGGAGTGAAGTGCATGTAAAGTTTTCGTTGAAACAAGTTACCTTTTTCATCTATCATCTAACCAAAGCACCCCGACAGTTTTTGATTCTGTCGGGGTGATATCATTTTTATAGCGTATGCAAATACAAACCGCCCTGCTCGCCCTCGGCGCGTTTTTCGGTGGGAGACATCCCGTAACGCTTGCGAAAATCGCGGTAAAAGGTGGAAAAATCGTTATACCCCACCTCGCGCGAAATCTCCGCCACCGATTTTTCGGTGGTAAGCAAGAGATGCTCGGCAAGCGTCAGGCGTTCTTTTAACAAATACTGATAGGGCGTGATTCCAAACTCTTTCTTGAACAGACGTATGGTATAATCCTCCGAATAGCCGTAACGCTCTGCGATTTGGGCAAGCGAAAGCTGACTGCGGCACTCAGTGGAAATCATGCGCTGAATATCCTTGGCAATCATCGTGCGCGTGTTTTCGGGCACAACTTGATGCTCAATTTCGGCAAGAAGCTCATACATCAAGCCATTCAAAGCAAAAAAGCCACTCTCATGGGCGAGATAGCGTCGATCGTATTCTTCCATCAACGCGCGAATGGCGCTTTTGTTGAACCTGCCGCGAATCGGAATGCCGTCCGCTTCGTTTTCTGAATAGGTTGCGTGAAAATGCAAATAGAGATACGAAGGACGCTCACTTACCGCCTTTCCGCTTTGGAAAAGCCCTGCACGCTGAATGTAATATTCCCCCTCAGAAAGCTCCACAAGCACGCCGTCTTCCTCAAAACGCAGCACGCCTTCCATCATAAAGATCAAAACGCTCTCGTCGAACACGCGACTCACGTGATGCTCACGCCGTTCAAAGCGTTTAAAGCCGCTGTATATAAATTCGGGAAGCGGTTTTCGGCAAAGATACCACATATCAGTTCTCCGTTGTTCACTATATCGATTTTTGCAATTAAGTCTTCGGTTATTGTACTTGTACATTGCACGTATTTGTGTTATTATAACAAAAAAGAGAGTCTTTTGTCAACATAATTTGGAAAGGATTTTGAACATGCTACGAAATTTGCAATATACGCCCTTTTCTGCAAATGCCATCAAGCCTGAAGGATGGTTGAAAAAGCAGCTCACAATCCAAGCAAACGGTCTTGCGGGCAATCTTGACAAAATTTGGCCCGATATTAAGGACAGTATGTGGATCGGCGGTAGCCGCCATGACTGGGAAAGAGTGCCCTATTGGCTCGACGGCTTCATTCCGCTTGCCTATCTTTTGGATGATGAAGACATGAAACAGCGAGCCAAAACCTATGTTGACGGCATTGTTGACCGCCAGAGGGAAGACGGTTGGCTCTGCCCTTGCCGTTCCGAGCAGAGACGGCATTACGACACTTGGGCAGCCCTTCTCCTTTGCAAGGTGCTTGCACTATACTGTGACGTAACAGGCGACAGCCGCGTCGAAGACGCGCTTTACAAAGGTCTTAAGCAATTCTCTGACCACATCAATGGTGCCACCCTTCACGACTGGGGTGCAACCCGTTGGTTTGAAGGCTTGATTCCGATCTTTTGGCTGTATGAAAAACGCCCTGAATCCTGGCTGCTCCTGCTTGCCAAAAAGCTGAATATACAAGGCTTTGACTGGGAAAGGGTCTTTGCCACCGATATGCTCGATGAGCTTACCGACGGCTGGGATTATATCTCCCACGTTGTCAATCTCGGCATGATGTTAAAATCCCGTGCCTTAATGTCGCGCATCACGGGCGAAGACCCCGAAGCGTTTGCCCAAAAAGCCTACGCTTGGCTGTATGAAAATCACGGCATGGCGTGCGGGCACTTCACAGGAGATGAGAATCTCTCCACCACAAGCCCGATTCAAGGCAGCGAGCTTTGCAGTGTCAACGAGGCTATGTTTTCGTTTGAAAATCTCTTTCAGATTTCGGGCAATCCGTATTGGCTCGATCTTGTCGAAAAAGAAGCCTTTAACGCTCTGCCCGCCACAGTCAGCCCGGATATGTGGACACATCAATACGTGCAAATGACCAATCAGGTCGAATGCTCGCGCACGCCGCACCGCGTCTTTCGCACCAACAACGAAGAAGCGCACATCTTCGGTCTTGAGCCACATTACGGTTGCTGTACCGCCAATATGGGTCAAGGCTTCCCAAAATTCGCGCTTTCCTCGCTTTACAAAACAAAAACAGGCATTGCCTGCGGCATTCCCCTGCCCATGACGCTTGAAAGTGAAATCAACGGCACTCACCTTACCTGTCAGGTTATCACCGACTATCCCTTCCGAAGTGAGGTGCGCTTTGTCTTCCGTGCCGAAGCCCCTGTTTGCTTTGATTTCACTTTACGCATTCCGTCGCACGCATCCTCTGCCAAAGTGAATGGAAAAGATGTTGCTTGCGGTATGTACACCTTGCCGCTTTCTGTAACAGACACAACCGAAATCACGCTCTCGCTTGATTTTACCACCCGTTTTGAAAGACGTCCGAGCGGTATGCTCGCTCTGTGGCACGGTCCGCTTCTCTATTCTCTCCCGATTGCCGAGCGCTGGGAAATGCGCGAATATGAGCGTGACGGCGTGGTGAGAAAATTCCCCTACTGCGACTATTACATCTATCCCGAATCAGACTTCAACTACGGTTTTGCTACGTCGGATATCGAAAAAATTACCGTTTGTGAAGAAGATTTCGATGCACCCTTCACTCCAAAACAGCCGCCGATCAGGTTGAAACTGCCCATGGCAAAGGTCGCTTGGGAAAAGCCGGACGGCAGATGCGCCCTTCACCCCGTTTCGAACAAAGCGATAAGCAATATTGAAACTGTCACCTTAATTCCCTACGGCTGCACCAACCTCCGCATGACCGAAATGCCGCTGATTGAAGAATAAAACTCCCCCATTGGCGTACCTGCGATAGAGCAGGATTGAAAAACAACAACCGCCGAGAGAGACCAATCACAGTCTCGCTCGGCGGTTGTTAAATTATTTAGGCAATCTGTCACAAAACATCAAAAGGTTTGATGTTACTTTTTCATCCTCTGTAAGAGGACGAAACGTACCGTTTTCATAAAGAATATCCATAACCATTAGCGCAACTGTTCGTCCGACAAAGCCACCGGTTCTATAAGTTACTACAAGATCCCGCATCTGCGGCGGATACTCTTTCGCAATCAGCATTGCTCGCTCCAATGCATAGTCTGCTAAAGTTTTCTTAAGTTCTTCATCAAGTGATGGTAACTTGGAGAAGAACTCATTTTGGTCGCCATACATCACCATAATATTGACCTTGTTATCCTTAGTCAAATATCCACGATCTCTCAGACGGTCAAATTTTTCTTTGTTAGCAGGGGTATCTTCTATAGCCCCCATCATAAACTCGTACAAATATTCATAATCCGAAGTAAGATTGTTTTCCCAAGCACCCTTGCGCGAACAATAGCGTGTATCGATCGACCAAGAATATACAGTGGGATATTTTTCCGACCAACGATTCATATTCCCACAAGCCCAATAAGATGGATAACTTTGGAACGGAACATACTCAGGATCACTCTGTGTTGCGGGAATAGAAACGTAAGCAATAAAATCACCGCCAGCCAAGGTCTTTATATGGTATTTTGAGAGATCTGTTTTGGGCGTGATACTACATTTGTTGGTTATGGCGTAGAATATTGCAGCCGCTTCCAACAATTCTCGATTTCCGGTTGGAATATAAATATTCTTTACGTCAGCAACAGCTGCCCTTACCTGTGGTACATATTCACGTACCAAAAGCTTGGCGATCTCCATTTGCTTTTGCTTGCATTTGTCCTGCTGTTCAAGTGAGTATGTTTGGGGATTAAAATCTACATATGTCGTGTAGCGATTTCCTGCTTGCTCTACCAAAAAACCGTTTGCTACCAGTTCCTTAACGGCATCTTCAATATAAACGGGAGTAACGCCCAACTCTTCAGCGATTTCAACCATTGTTCTCGGAGTATGGTAAACGCTATATACAATATTTAGATTTAATTTGTTTTTCAAATAAAACTCGGTTGCCCCATTCTGCCCCGGATTCCCGCCATGACCAAAGCTTTCTGCTTCAATTGGTTTGATACCAAGTTTTCCGATTTTTCTTTCCATTATAAAACCTTCTTTCAATTCATTTCTTGCCTTGTTCAGATGCCATTTGATTGTACCCTCGGGAATTTCTATTTCTTTGGCAATTGTAGAGATAGACTTGTTTTCGTAATAAAATGAATATATGATTTTACGACGTATCTGTGTTAAAAAAGCAATTTCGCGCCGTAACAAATCAATCTTCGCTTCGGAATCCTCGTCCGCAATCAATGCCTCGTCCGCAATCAATGTATTATCGGAAATACTTATTCCGTCTATCGAAATTCCTTCTCTTTTTTTCTTGTGAGATACAAATTTCGAATAAACATGCTTGGAGATTCTCCAAATATATCCGTCTACATTTAGTATTTCATTTGCCGAAAGCAAAGATAAATAAACTTCTGAAACAATATCAGAGCTTAATTCTTCCGCTTCTTCATAAGAAAATGATTTTTTCATGGCAAAACCATAAATTTTAGGCAGATACTCAACGATCAACTCGTCTGCTTGTTGTTTTTTCATTTTATTACCTCGGTACCGTTTGCCCATATAGTGGAAAGAAATGCAAAAAGGTTGGCAGTTTTGAAATGATTATATCACAAATTTCTAAATTTGTATACGTTTAATTCGCATTTACATCCACAAAAGCAGTGCTTGTCAGGAAAATTGACAAACTTTCGGAACGCACAAATCAAAGGATCCCTCCCGGAGGAAGGCTATTTTATCCCCCGACAGTATGGAAAAGGAGTACGAACAAATCGTCCGTACTCCTTTTGTTTTGCGGCAGGTAAACCTGCTTTATGGAAAACTCCCCCACGGGGAGTTTTTATTCTTCATCCTGATCCTCGGCAACGATCTGCTCTTCGCCGGGGAAATAATAGCCAAGCTTTCGCATGATGCGAATGATATATTCGTCGGTCACGTCGAGCGAAAGGTCATGCTCGTATTTTTCATTTTCGGCAATCAAAGCCTCTTTCTGCGCGCGAAGACGCTCAAGCTCCTCGTCTTTTTCACCGCTGGCAACCTGCGTGGAAATCACCGTCACAAGCGCCACGGCGGCAACCATCAGACAGATCGCAATGAGATAGACCTTCTTTTTCATCAACAACTGTTTCATCATGCACAACCTTTTTTCATTAACATTACAGTCGGCGAATGCCGACAAGATAACCCTTTTCACCAAGATGCGAGAGCTTTGCAAAAAAGCGCTTGGCTCTTCGCCGTTTTCCAATCAACGCCACACGGTCAAAAATCCGCTTCATAAAGCGAAAAGCAAACGCAAACGGCAGCTTCACAAGAGACAAAAGCCGCAAAAGAAGCGGATATGTCACCCTCGACAAAGTCACGCGGAAGAGACAAAAGCCGAGAATTGCCATCACAAACGCCGAGGGGCGCACCTTGCCGCTGTTGGTGACGTAAAAAAGAATCGACATCACCGCGCCGCTAAAAGTAAAAAACAAAAAATCCTCAAGCGAGATACAACAAGCGTTCAAAAAACGAAAAACCTTCTTGTTGGGCTTTCGGAGTGTACGCAAAAGGCGAATGCCGTCGTACACAAATGCCAGCGCAAAGCCGATGACAAACGCCGAGATCAGCAGAATGAGCAGCTTTTTTTGCGAAAGATAAAGCGTCATTTACGGCGACCGAACAACCCTTTTTTGTGCGTGGCGCGCTCATCGGTATAGTAAATGCCGCTGATTTTGCCCTCGAGCGACACGCGCCCTGCTTCCATATCCATTTTCTTCACGCGCATTTCCTCCCCCTCCACCACCAAAAGTCCAAGTGACGTGGAAAGCGAGACCAAGCCGTCATCAAACGACAAAACGTCGATCACACCGTCGGCATCCAAAGCTTTTCTTGCCAGAAGTGTGATATTTCCCGATGCTTCGGTATATTTTTCCATGGTAAGTTCCCTTTCATACAGCATGTCATAGCTATGTGTATGTGGAAGTGTGTCTGTTTATTCCTGTGAGAGTACCTCAAACATCGAGGAGGCTTCGGCTTTGCCGATATGCTCGGTAATCGCCGTTACGCGTACTGTCAAAGTTCTTTGACCGAATTTGATCTCGATCACGTCGCCAATCTTCACCTGATAGGAAGGCTTAACCACCTTACCGTTCACCGAAATATGCTCGCCGTCACAAGCGTCACTCGCCACGGTGCGGCGTTTGATCAGACGCGAGACCTTCAAATATTTATCAATTCTCATGACAAAACTTCCTTTTCCTTGGCATCCACCTCGTCAATGCGGCGGTTGCAGGCATCAAAAAGTGCCTTTTCGGGGTCAATACCGCTTTCGTTGCAAAGCGCGCAAATATCAAACAGCATATCACCCACAGTCTCTTCCAAGGGCTTGGCATAGCCGCCCTTCTTTGCCTTTTTGGCAATCTTGGCAGCGCGCATCAAAGACGGCAGCGTGCGCGAAACCGATGAAAGACTTTCGGTTACGGTTTCACGCTTTTTGGTCTCTTCCTTGATCTTTTCCCAGTTGACAAGCACCTCGCCCGAATTTTCCACCTGAATGTCGCCAAACACATGAGGATGGCGCACCACAAGCTTGCGGCAGACCTCGTCAGCCACGTCGTCAAAGCTAAAATCCCCCGCTTCTTCCGAAATGCGGGCATGGAATACCACCTGCAGCAGCACGTCGCCAAGCTCCTCGCGAAGCAGCGGTACGTCGGCAGTATCAATGGCTTCCACCACTTCATAGGTCTCTTCAATAAAATTCTGGCGAATCGATTCGTGCGTCTGCTCCCTATCCCACGGACAGCCGTTTTCCGAACGGAGCACCTCCATAATCGTCAAAAGATCGTTCACCGTATAGCGTTCCTTGTTTTTGAGTTCTTCAATGCGATTCATAATCGAATCCTTTCTTTTTATCATTCAGTCATTATGACAATATATGCAGTTTTTGCAGTTTTTTGGCGAGTTTTTCCGAAAGTCCAAGTGAAATGGCATCTTCAAGCGTTACCGCTTTCAAACAAGATACCATCAAAAGAAACACAAGCACACCTGCCGCAATGGCAAGTAGCGTAGCAAGCGCTTCATAGGGCAAAACATTTGATAATAAGCGATTGGCAAACAGTGACGCAACAGCCATGGGAAGCGATGCCAAAAATGGCTTTACCAAAAGCTTTCCGAGTGAAATACCGCCGCACGAGCGGGCAAGATAGCCGAGATTTAAGGCGGCAACCACCGTATAGCAAAGAAAAGTCCCCACAGGGGTTGCGATCATACCAAAGCGAAGCATACCAAAATAGCTGACCGCGCATTTGGTGAAAATCCCAACACCAATGGCAAAAATCGGAAACCACAGCTTGCCGTACGCCTGCAAGAGCGAGTTTGTTACGGTTAGCAGTGCAAGCGGAAAAACAGACAGCGCTAACACAGCGAGAAGCGGCGTTGCCATTGCCACGCTTTCCTCGCTCGAAAACAAAAGCGAAAGAATCGGCTTGGAGAGAAGCGAAAGCCCAAACGATGCAGGAAGCGCCAAGAGGGATGCCAATGAGAGCGCGCGAAATGCGGCTTTTTGAGCGCAGATCGTGTCTTTGCGCGTCAATGCGCCCCTCACAAAGGGAGAAACCGAATAGGCAATCGGCAGAATCAAAACGGTTGGCATGTTGAAAAGCGGCACGGCAAGCGCTGTATAATTGCCAAAGGCAGCATTCGCCTCTGCCACGCTATACCCGATCTTGCGAAGGGTACGCATCACCAAAAACAAATCGAGCGAGGAAGCAAGCGTCATCACCGAAGCGCTGATCGTATGGGGAAGGCAAGCTTTGCTATCTTGCGAAGATTTTCTTTTCTCTCGAAAGAGGAGATCGCGCCGCAACACGCCGCCAGATGTCCTTCGTCAGAATCAAAGTGCCGTTTGCAAAGGTAAAGCGAGAGGGTGGCAAAAAACGATGCCAAGGTCAAGCCGAAAATGGCATACGCCGCAACCACAGAACGATTGTAATAGGAGAGCGCCAAAGAAGCAAACAAAAGCCCGAAGATAAACTTTCCGCCCGCCTCCAAAATCTGCGAAAGCGCAATCGGCACCATCCGCCGCCGTCCTTGAAAATAGCCGCGCAAAGCGCCGGCATAGGTCATAAACAAAAGCGTGGGAGAGACCGCCAAAATGCCTGCAGCAGCCTCCGACGAGCCCAAAAGACGCGAAAAATGCCGTGCGGGAAGCGCCATCAGGAGCATACCGAAAAAGCCCACGATCAAAAACAGTCGGGCAGCGCTTCTATACAGCTTGCCGGCTCCTCTCTCATCCCCCTTGGCAACCGATTCCGAAACCAATAAGGAAAGCGCCACGGGAAGACCCGAGGTTGCCAGCACAAAAAAGAGCGTATATACGGTGTATGCGGCATTGAAATATCCCATGCCCTCATCCCCCAAGAGATTGGTTAGGGGGATTTTATACACCATACCCAAGAATTTAACCAAAAGACCCGAAACGGCAAGTGCCACCGTTCCCGAAGAAAAGCGAAGTGCCTTTTCCCTTTTGTTCAAACTGCCCACAGTCATGCCCGCCTCCGACAAACAGCCGCGAGCAAAAAAGTCAGCTTACGGCTTAATAATCACACACCCGTTTGAAATCATCCTTAATTCTTTCAATATCAAGCGTTGTGAATTCGCCGTTTTCATATACAATCTTGCCATCCACCACCGTCATCAAAACATCGCGCGAGGATGCGCTGTAAACGGCGGTGTAAGAGGCATCATAAGTAGGAATGGTATTCAAGGAGTCAAGCGACAGAAGCACAAGGTCGGCAGCATAGCCCACGCAGAGCTTACCCGCTTTTTCCCTTCGTTGTGCAAAGGCTCCGTTTTCTGTTGCCATTTTGAGAATATCGCCTGCCTTGCCGAGCGACGGATTTCGTAAGGTACCCTTGGCAAGAAGCGATGCGGTATAAATTTCGCGGAAAAGATCAAGCGAATTGTTAGAGGCGGCACCGTCTGTGCCAAGCGTAACGTTCACGCCTTTTTCGCACATCTTGGTGATGTTGGCAACACCGCTGCCAAGCTTCAAGTTACTGCAGGGATTGTGCGCCACACTTGCGCCTTTTGCCGCCAGAATTTCCATATCGTCATCGGTGAGATACACACCGTGCGCGCAGGTCGCAGGCGCTTCAAACACGCCGCAATCGTCAAGAAACGCGGTGGGCGTTTTGCCGTGACGGCCAATACACTCGTTATGCTCTTTTTCGGTTTCCGAAAGATGGATCTGCATCAAAAGCCCCGCATCCTTGGTGTAAGCCGCCACGTCGCGGATATAACCTTCCACGTTGGTATATTCGGCGTGGAGCGACATATCGATTTTGAGTCTTCCCTCGGCGGCATTGTGATAATTCTTCACAAGCGCAACCGATTCAGCAAAGCGAGAATCACCCTTGATGCGTGCGGCAGGGTCAAACGAAACCAGCGAGCGCGAAAGGTTTGCTTTGATGCCCGATTCAATCACAGCCTCAGCCGTTTCTTCGCAGAAGAAATACATATCCGAAAACGAAACGATGCCGCCGCGAAGCATTTCGGCAATCGCAAGCTGAGACGCCACTCTCACCTTCTCGGGTGTGAGTCTGTCTTCGGCGGGATAAATGCGCGTGGTCAGCCAGGTATCCAGCGGCATATCCTCGCCGTAGCCGCGAAAGAGAGTCATCGCAGCATGGCAATGGGTGTTGTAAAGCCCGGGCATCAAAAGATTGCCGCGGCAATCCACCTCGCGGTCAAACGCCCCTTCGGGGCGCTTAATACCAATATAGGAGATCACGCGCTCAGTAACAGACACAAAAGCCGTTGTGTTATCGAGCAGACGCGCGTTTTTGAACAAAATTGTCATAAAATTTCCTTTCTGTTAGAAAACAGACTCATCCTTTTGCCCAATAAACTCGCGGAAGATCGAGTGGTCGGGCACGTATTTTGCGGAAATCGAAGGAATCTTTTCATATTCCTTGATCAAATTCACCGCTTGCTCTTTATATCGGTTATCTTGGGGTACAAGCGAAAGATAATGCATCAGGTAATCGCGGATCACAAACGGCTCATACGCCATGGTGGAATCAATCCGAAAATCCACTTGGTCTTCATACGGCATAATGTGACGCTCTTCATTGGCTCTCACACCCTCCCAAAGATAAAAGGTGTATTCGGGCGCAGCGCTTCGATAGCGGAAATCACGCACCAAACGGCGCGCAAAACGAAGCTCGTGTGAGGAAAAGAGCTCCTCACCGATTTTCAGAGAGGTTGCGGGACGGATCGAAAGAGAAACCACGCCCTCCTCACCGAGAATTTCGAGCACGTTCGGGTAGATTGCCTGAATGCCCTCAAACAAAAAGAAATCGGCATCTTTTCCGCAAAACGGCGTGGTGCTCACGCACTTGCCTTCCACAAAGCTGTAGCGCGGAAGCTCTGCCACTTCGCCAAGGCGCAATTTGTGCACACAGTCGGCAAGAAGTGAAAGATTGATCGTGGTTGGCGAATCAAAGTCAATCGGCTTACCGCTTGCTTTGGCGCGCTCCAATAAAATGTCACGGTCAATATAAAAATCGTCGATGGATATGGTTTTCACACGGATACCGCGTGAAAGAAACGCGTGGCAAATACGATCGGATGCCGTGGTTTTGCCCGAGCAGGTAGGCCCTGACAATGCAATGAATGTCTTGCCGCTTTGTAATACCGCATCGGCGGCGGCATCCACTTGCGCCAAAAAGCGTTCCTCGCAAGATCTGACGAAATCGAAAGTATCTTGCTCGGTCTTAAAATCATAAATAACAGATTGGATCTTATCCATAGTCATCCTCCTTTGGGAGTCGGCTGACCTTCCTTAACCCTTTCAAAAATCCCGATAGGTATCAAAGAAGTGATATATTTTCTCGATGTACTGTGTGCGGATTTCTTCCTCTGTCATCTTGAGATACTCAAAAGGATATTTCGGCATAAAGTATCTTTCAATCTTGGCGGCAGGACGGGAAACCAGCTTGGTAACCGAACCTGCACCAACGGCAAAAATATGCTGAAGCTCTTCCATGATCAAAACATTATAAATGCCTTCCGCCCCCGGCAGAGAGAAACCAACGTTTTCAAGGTTACCCACCGTATTCTTCTGACGGTAAATGTAATAGGGCAAATAACCCGCCAGCTTTGCCTTGACCTGCGAATAATCCACACTCTTTTGCGCTTCTCCGCCTGAAATGGCATAATTGTCAAGACCGCTTCCCGCGGCAAAATCGGCGGATTTTTTGATGCAGAAGGTGTGAATCGTCAAATTATCGGGGCGCATTTTCAAAATGGTATCCACACTTTTGGAGAAAGAACGGTAGCTGTCACCGGGAAGACCTGCGATCAGGTCGGTATTGATATATTGTATGCCGGAAGAACGGGCAATATCATATGCCTTGAAAAAATCCTCGCTTGTGTGGCATCTGCCGATACGAAGGAGCACTTCATCGTTTAAGGTCTGCGGATTGATGCTCATACGGGTAACACCCGCATCCACCATCAGTCTTACCTTTTCTTCGGTGATGGTATCGGGTCTGCCGGCTTCGCAGGTAAATTCGTCAAGCTTTTTGGGATCAATATGCTCGGCAATCTTATCAAAGATCATACCAAGCTGCCCCGCTGTCAGCGTGGTGGGCGTTCCGCCGCCAATATAGACGGTTGAAAGCTTCAAGCCCTTTTCGCGTATGATGTCAAACACCATATCAATATCGTTTAAGAGTCTTGCGAGATAATCGGGAATCAAAGCCTGTAGCTTCTTTGTGGCGTAAGATACAAAGGAACAGTAGGCACAGCGTGTGGGGCAGAACGGAATCGAAATATAAAGACTGCAGGAATTCGGTGTTAAGGATTGAATGATTCTTTGCTCGTTCACCGTAACGGCGTTGAGAAGCGCCGCTTTTTTGGGATTGAGAAAATACTCGTGGCGAAGCGCTTTTTTTACGTGGAATTCACTGCCGCCAAGCGATTCATACAGCTGACGCGCAATCTTGGCAGGACGAATGCCTGTGAGAATCCCCCACGCAGGTGTGTAGCCGAAAAAGCTTTCTCCCGCTTTGAAAACAGCCTTGCCCACAGCAATCTTCCCCGCACGCTTTTCATCCCCGTCTTTGATCGGCTGGGTAAATTCAGCAGAAGCGGATTGCTCGCCCACCTGAATCTTGGCATAGGCAAAGATCTTGTCCTCCTCGTTATGCGTGGTTACCGTAACAACAGGAGTCTCATCGGTCACCACTTCATCCTGCGCAAACTTCGCTCCGGGAAAGAAGATCATACAAAGAGTTTGTATATAATTGACATTGACATCGGTATCGAGTATCAGTTTCATAGTCTTTGTCCTTTACCGAGCATTTATGCTCTTTTTTTCAAAACATCACTTTCCATCACAATGGTCACAGGACCGTCGTTGATGATTTCATATTCCATGTGTGCGCCAAACACACCTCTGCCAACGCTCTTGCCGATGGCTTCTTCAAACTTTTCAATAAAAAATTCATACAGACGGTTGGCTTCATCGGGAGCTGCCGCAAACAAATAATCGGGGCGGTTTCCTTTTTTGTAATTGGCGAGCAGCGTAAACTGCGAAACCACCACAGCACCGCCGTCCACATCAATGACCGAGAGGTTCATTTTGTCATTTTCATCGCAAAAAATACGCATTTTTGCAATCTTTTGCGCCAAAAGAATCGCATCCTCCTCCGTATCCCCTTGGGCAACACCCAAAAGAATGGCAAGTCCTTTTTCACAAGCACCGGTTATTTTGCCGTCTACCGTCACCGATGCGCGCTTCACGCGCTGAACAACAGCTTTCATCTTTATGTTAACCTTTCTTTTTCAAACATCAGGTGTAGCCGCGCTTCACGTCAATCACGTGGTTGACCGATTTTAAGCGTGACATGATCGAGCGGAAATGATCAATATCGCGGCAGCCTACCACCATATTCACAATAATGCCCTGCGACTTCATTTGGGTGTTGATCTGGTGGAGCGATACGCGCATTTCGGCAAGCGCCGCCGTCAAGTCGGCAAGAAGCATCAGATCGTTTTCGGCAAATACCTGCATAATGGCTTCAAACATATTGCCGTCACCCGAGGACTTGCTTGCTTCCTTTTCCCAATGCGCGCTGATAAATCTGCCCGCATTGGCAGGATTGCTTTCACCGAGAATGACGTTGGGGCAGTCGGATTTATGGATCGAAATGCCATAACCTTTGGTAATAAAGCCAACAATCGAATCGCCCGGCAAGGGGTTGCAACAACGCGCAAACTTCACTTCACAGCCGTCCACACCGTCCACCACAACGCCGCCCTTGTTCTTTTTACCGGGCTTCACGGCAATCTTTTCCACTTCAAGAGCCGTAGGCTCTTCAGGCGGCAGTGCCACCACGCGGTCAAACTCATCTTTCAGCTTCACCGCAATCTTAGCCACGGCAAGACCGCCGTAGCCGATGGTGTTAAACAAATCTTCCACCGATGCCATGCCAATGCGATGACCCAAATTGGCAAGAATCTCATCGCGCTGTGCCGGCGTATAAGGGCGACCGTATTTGCGGAATTCGCGTTCAATCTCCGCTTTACCCACCATGATATTTTCGGTTTTTCTTTCTTTTTTGAACCACTGGCGAATCTTGCTTCTCGCTTCACCCGTTTTGACCACCTTCAACCAGTCTCGCGACGGACCTTTGGAGGAGGAAGACGTGATGATCTGCACAATATCGCCGTTATTCGGAATGCGGTCAATCGGCGCAATGATACCGTTGATCTTCGCACCCACCATTTTGTTGCCAACCGCCGAGTGAATGGAATACGCAAAGTCAATCAAGGTTGCCCCCTGCGGCAGGGTGATCACATCGCCCTTGGGGGTAAAGACAAATATTTCATCCTGAACGATATCTACCTTCAAGGCGCGCATGAATTCGTCAGAATCACGCGTACCTTCTTCGCTTTCGATCAGCTTGGAAATCCATCTTAACTTCTCATCAAAGCTTTCGTCGCTCTCCTTGATACCCGACTTGTACTTCCAATGCGCGGCAACGCCGTATTCGGCAATCTGATGCATCTTTTTGGTACGAATCTGCACCTCAAACGGAATGCCGTCGCGTCCAATGACCGTGGTATGCAGCGATTGGTACATATTGGGCTTTGGCGTGGAAATATAGTCCTTGAATCGACCCGGCATCGACTTGAACGCATCGTGAATAATACCCATAACGGTATAGCATTCGAGTTCAGTTGCGGTAATGATACGAAAGGCGTAAAAGTCATAAATCTCATCAAACGACTTGTTTTGCGAGAACATCTTGCGATAGATGCTGTAAACGCTTTTCACGCGTCCGTCAATGTTGAAAGTAAGACCGTTTTCGCCAAGCTTTTCATACAGAATATCCTTGGTGCGCGCAATAAAATCAATATTGGCGCCGTATTTGTCTTCAATATCGGTTCTGACCTCATCGTAACCGATCGGGTCAAGATACTGAAGCGAAATATTCTCAAGCTCCTGCTTGATTCTCTGCATACCGAGACGGTGTGCAAGAGGGGCATAGACCTGCATCGTTTCAAGCGCGGTGATCCTGCGCTTTTTCTCAGGCTTTGCCATCAGTGTACGCATATTGTGCAGACGGTCGCAAAGCTTAATGAAGATCACACGGACGTCCTTTGCCATGGCAAGAAACATCTTGCGCAAATTCTCCATGTGTTCTTCTTCTTTGTCATCAAAAGGAATCTGCACAAGCTTGGTCAACCCGTCAACCAAAAGCTCAACCGTCGGACCGAATTCTTTGCGAATGATCTCAATCGAAATCTCATTACCGCAATCCTCGACCGTATCGTGCAAAAGCGCCGCACAAACCGAATCGGTGTCAAGACCTAAAGACGCCACAATTTCTGCCACCGCAACAGGATGCATGATATAGGGCTCTCCGCTCGCACGGAATTGCCCATCATGCAAACGGTAAGCATATTTGTAGGCGCGTTTGATTTTATTCATGTCGTAAGGGCGGTTGTTGTCATCCGAAATCATGACAAGCTTAGCAATCGCTGCGTACATGGCTTTTCCTTTCATTGTTTCGGATTTTTCTTCCGAATTTCTATTTTTGAATCTGATTTTTCAATTTGAGGTAGGTGGGCGCACGCTCGGTATCCACCTTGTTTTTCACATAATTCACGCTATATCTCAGGTTTTCGCCGTTCTCACCGAGCTGCTCAATGGCAACAATGCCGCACTCGTTCAGAATCTTCAGAATCACACGAAGCTTCGCATAGTGGATGCGCGAATTGCCCGCAAACTGCGAAAGCAGCTCTCTCACACCGGTAATATCGTCTCTGGTGTTACCGTAGTGACGCTTGAACCAAAGATATACGGGAGCAATATCGTCACGCGTGGGCAAAACATCCTCACTCTTGTCAAAAGACGCGCCCTGCATGATCTCCTCGTAGCGGCGTCTGTCTGCCTTATCGATATCAAATTCACCCTCAGAAAGACGAATGGCTTTGAGGATCAGCTGTACCGAAACCGTACCGCGGAATTCATTGATACCAAGATTGAAAAGCAAATCGATCTTATCGCCCGCATAGTATTCAAGCTCGGCTCTTGACTTGCCAAAGCGAAGCGCCGTTACCGACACGCCGTCTTTTTCCACAAGCAATTTGGCGTGCTTTTCACCAAGCTGCATGATCGAGCGTAAAGTCGCACCGCGCATCATAAAGAGCGGTGTGGGATTGGCAATGCCGTAGGGTTCAAGCAAAGAAAGCGATTCTGCCGCCTCCAGTGAAATGGCATCACCGGAGAGCTCACAGTCCACATCAATGCCTGCGAGTTGCTCGGCATCCTGCAGATGATCTTTCACATATTCGTTGATCCTTTGGCGAAAAGCGGGAAGCGATTCCCTTGTGACCGAAAGCCCTGCCGCAAGTTCGTGACCGCCGAATTTCACAAGATGCTCTTCGGAATCGGTCAAAGCATCCACAAGATTGATGCCCTTGATCGAGCGTCCGCTTCCCTTGCCCATGTCGCCGTCAAACGAAATGAGAATCGAGGGGAGCCCGAATCGCTCGGTAATGCGGCTTGCCACAATCCCAATCACGCCGTGATGCCAATGATCGTCGGCAAGCACAATGATCTTATCCTGTTCAAGATCGCATTCCTTCTTAATCTTTTCTTCCGCTTCTTCAATGATGCGGTTTTCTTCCGCTTGCCGTTCGCGATTGATCTCGCAAAGCTCGGCTGCAATGCGCTGCGTTTCACTCGGCGAATCGGAAAGAAAGAGACCCACCGCGCGCTCGGCACTGTCAATTCTGCCCGCCGCGTTGATGCGGGGCGCAATCACAAAGCTGATCACAGATGCGGTGATCGCCGCTTTTTTCTTTTCATTTCTGCCTGCCGCGTCGAGAAGGGCTGTTACCCCTGCTCTCGGACGGGAGTTGAGAATTTCAAGACCCAATTTCACGATCAGTCGGTTTTCATCCACAAGCGGCATAACGTCGGCAACCGTACCCATTGCCACAAGGTCGATAAAATCAGAGGAAAGCTCGTACAGCTTTTCTTTCAGACATCCGCTATTCTGCCAACGTTTTTTCTCACAAGCCGAAACCAGCTTGAACACAACACCAACACCGGCAAGCTCCTTGAAGGGATATTCGCTGTCGGCACGGCGAGGATTTACCACCGCCACAGCCCCGGGAAGACGGGATTGGCATTCGTGGTGGTCGGTCACAATGGTGTCAATGCCAAGTGAGCGGGCATACTCCACTTCCTCAACTGCTGTCACGCCGGTATCTACCGTAATCATTAACGTCACGCCGTCTGACGCAAACTTGTCAATAGCAAGGTTGTTAATACCATACCCCTCGCCACTTCGGTCAGGTATGTAATAAGAAACCGAAAGCCCTCTTTTCTTCAAATAAAGAGACAAAACGCTGACTGAAGTCACGCCGTCCACGTCGTAGTCACCGTAAATGACCACCTTCTCTTGTTCGGTAATGGCGCGCTCAAGACGCAAAACTGCCTTTTCCATATCGGGAATGAGAAAAGGATCGTGCAATTTCGCTTCGGAAAGCTGAATAAACGCATTTGCCTTTTCGGGGGTATCACAGCCGCGCAAGAGCAAAAGAAGGGCTGTCACGGGCGGAATCTTTACCGCCTCGGCAAGAGAGAGCACCTCGGGAGAGCTTACTGTATATTCACTTTTCAGGTTCCACTTGTTTTTGTTCATAGTAAAGTATTCAACCTTTCGGGTTTGATTGGGTTTGATCGCAAGTCACAGGATACCGCATCACGAATGAATATCCACCATCTCCACAGTCAGGGTCTTTTTGCTTTTTCGCACGGCAATCGCAATCACGGCGTACGCAAGGGCAGGCGTGATCAGCGCCGCAAGCGTGCGGTAAAGCGTATGCTCTGTCAAAAGTGCAGCAATACCGTATGCAACAAAGGAAAGAATCAGCGGAAGCAAAAAGACAAGCGCCGCCACGCCGATCACGGTTGCACCCGGCGTTTCAATCGTAACCGAATCGCCAACCGTAGCGTTCAAAGTGTTCTTCACTGTCACTTCAAGCATCTGTGCACATCCGCCACAGCCCGATTCCTTGTGACAGCCGTCACACATCGTCTGCCGCTTGACAAGCAGTATGGCGGAATCTCCCACCACTTCTTTTACAATTGCCGTTTGTTTCATACATTTATCCTTTGGTTGATTCGTAAGTCGGACGGTACGCCGCCATCAAATGCGCGGCAATCTTCAAGCCGTCAAGTGCGGCAGAGGTAATACCGCCGGCATAGCCTGCACCCTCGCCGCAGGGATAAAGACGCTTCATCGAAACCGACTCGCCGTTATCCCCTCGCAAAATGCGAAGCGGAGCGGAGGTTCTGGTTTCCACCGCGGTGAGCAAAGCATCAGGAGCATCAAAGCCCGCAATCTTTTTGCCAAATTGCCAAATTCCCTTTTTCAACATGGATGAAACAAAGGACGGCAATACCGCGTTTAAGTCAGCAGGCACAACAAAGCCCGATTCCATATAGGTCGGCATCACGCGCGTCGGCGCACTTCCCACTCGGTCTGAGAGGAAATCTCCAACCGTGGCAATCGGTGCGGCATAAGCAGCGCCGCCTTTGGCAAGTGCTTCGCGATAAGCCGCTTTTTCAAGCGACCGTTGAAAGGCAATCGCCTGCATGGGGTTGTTTCCGTAATCCTCGGGCAAAACCGAAACCGCAAGGGCGGCATTGGAATTTTTGCCGTTTCTCGCATGAATACTCATGCCGTTCGTTACCACCGCTTCTTCTTCGGAGATGGCGGCAACCACCGTACCGCCGGGACACATACAGAAGGAATATACCCCTCTTTCTCCTTCGCGGTAGGAAAGCGTGTATTCGGCATGGGGGAGTTTTTTGGCAAATCTGCCGTACATCGCCCTGTCAATATCCTCGGCAAGATGCTCAATCCTCACACCCACCGAAAACGCCTTGGGCTGTAATGCATGGTTGGTTTTGTTCAGATAAGAATAGGTATCTCGTGCAGAATGTCCAATGGCAAGAATCACAGCGCCTGCCATGATCTCGCCGTGTTGCGTTTTCACCAAAACACCGTCGGAGCGTTCGGTAAAAGCCTCTGCACGGGTGTGATATAAAATTATGCCGCCAAGAGATTCGATTCTTTTGGCAACCGATGCGACCACTTGTTTCAAAAGGTCTGTGCCGATATGCGGCTTGGCGTTCACAAGAATCTCTTCGGGTGCGCCGAATTCACACAGCTTTTCAAGCACATACGCGCAAAGCGAATCGTTTTTTCGCGTCACAAGCTTGCCGTCAGAAAACGTACCCGCACCGCCCGCGCCAAACTGAATGTTCGAATCGAGCGATAAAACCCTCTCGCGGTAAAAGCGCGCCACGTCCTGCTCTCTTTCGGCAATGCTACCGCCGCGCTCAAGCACCACGGGGCAATACCCGTGCTCAGCAAGCGCAAGTGCCGAAAACATACCGGCAGGGCCAAAGCCCACCACCACAGGCGGATGATACAGCGGCGTTTCTCCAATGACAGGCTCATAGCGGCTTTTTTCCATCGTCACCGCCGAAAGTGCTGCCAGCTTTGCATCACTCGGCGTTCCCTCAAGCTCTGCCATCACCGAGCAAATGTACACAATGTCACTTCGCTTTCTGGCATCCACCGACTTTTTCGCCAGTGTAAGCTTATGGGGTAAAAATCCTGCCTGCTTGAGTTTTTTTCGTGCTAAGGAAAGTGCCGCATCTTCATGCGAGTCGATCGGTACTTTTATATTTTGCAGAAGAATTCTTGTCACAGGCTCTCTCATTTTGTAACCTTTTGTACCATAACGGTGTAAGGCGTTCCGTCACTGTTCAGGACCTCATACACGTTACCCTTGAAGTTACCCTCAAAGCTGATTGAAATCGGAACCTCCACCTTGAGAGCATTGGCGCTTTCTTCCACGTTGGCAAACACCGTAATCACCGCATTTTGCACCTCGGTATTGTTCGGATCAAGATAAGCGTTCAGTTGATTGAACAGCGTGTGGTCATCCTCGGGAGCAAGACTGCGAATGGTCAAAGTGACAAAATCGCTCGCCAACTCGTAATTGCTGTTGCTGACCTTTACGTAGCTTTTGGGTACGGTAATTTCGTGCGTATGACCAACCTTAATTGTTGCCTTTACCTTAACCTTGCCACTCGCAAACGAGCTGCCGTTGGCCTTCAAAACCTCGCTGATTCCATCAGGAAGTGTATCTTCCTTGAGAGAAAGCTCAATTTCCGCCAAGCCGTCACCGTCATCGTCGTTCAGCGTTTTAGCGGAAAAATCCTCGAGCTGAAGCAGCTGCAACGGATCAACAAGAGCCGATGCACCTCTTACAATGAGGGATTGATATTCAAGTGTCACGCGGTCGGAAAAATCAAGTCCGTTTTTTTCTTTTACGCTAAGCGGCAAGGGTTTTTCCACCACGTTGGTAGCAACCACGTAAAGCCAAATGGTAATGGCAAGAATCAAGGTTAACACCTTGGCAACATTGTCAAGAGTACGGCTTTTCTTTACGGTAAGATCGCCCGCCACATCGCGGTCATTTGTTTCAAACTGTTCGTCATTCATGTATTTCATACCGTTTCATCCTTTCCGCCGTCATTCTTCTCAGAAGCATCTTTTTTCTTTGCCATACGGAATCTTTGGCGAATGCCTCTGCCGTTTTCTTCGCCCTCCAGCATCAGCTGCGTGAGTTCCTTATGAAGCTTGGCATAGTCGTAATTTCGCTTCAGCTTGCCGTCGTGTGCAATCGAGATCACACCGTTTTCTTCGCTTACCACAATCACCGCGGCATCCGAGTTTTCACTCATGCCAATGGCGGCACGGTGTCTTGTACCAAGATCCTTGATGATATCGGGATTGGTCGAAAGCGGCAAAAAACAGCCTGCCGCATGAACTCTGGCGTTACGAATAATCACCGCACCGTCGTGAAGCGGCGCTTTGTTGAAGAAAATGTTTTTGATCAAAAACGAGCTGACATCCGCATTGATCAAAGTTCCTGTTTTGGCGTAATCACCGAGCTTGGTTTCGCGCTCAATCACGATCAAAGCACCGGTTTTATCAAGCGACATATCGCAGATCGCCTCGCAAAGGTTATCAATCACATCTCCGTAAAGGGCGCTGTCTTTGGCATCGGTCAGACTCTTGATGCCGCGGAAGGGCTCACCGCCCACTTTTTCAAGAGCGGAACGAAGCTCGGGCTGAAAGACCACCACAAGCGCAATCAGTCCAACCTGCAATACGTTTTGCAGAATAAAGCGCATGGCAACGAGTTCATAAAAATCGCTGATCACGCGTAAAGCGAGCAGAACGCCCACGCCGATTGCCAGTTTGCTGGCACGTCTTTCACGGATAAACTTGTAGGCAAGATACAAGAAAAACCATACAAGACAGATATCAATCACGTCAAACACGTCAATTTTGGTGAAAAAGTTAAGAATGTCCTTCAAAATACTCATTGTTTTTCTCCGTTTCAAAACAACTTTTGATCATACTGTTTTCGGGAATAAAAAGCGCTTCATTTTCTGCCAAACGATCCACAAAATCGGTGATCATCGAAATATCCAAAAGCATTTCGCGCTTCAGGGTACGTCTGTCAACCTGATGAGGCAAGATCGGATCCCATTCTCGCTTGATACCGTGAATGGCAACGTGAACGGTATCTTTCGAAAAAGCAATCATCAAATCCTTTGAAAGCGCATACTTAACCTCCATGATCTCATCGATCCAAGGCGGTGAAAGTATGTATCTTGCACACGCTTCATCTTCGGCATACACGCGGAAAAAGCGGTTGAAGTCTTTGTGTTCAAGCATCACAGGGGAAAGCGACCTTCTGTTTTTCGAAACAGACTGATTGTTTGAAAAATCCTTTTCTTTGATATGGAGTGTTGTTGTAAACTCTCGGTTTAAGTGAAAGGTCATCCAACAGCCGTCAAAGAAGGTGACACTGTGATGCCCTTTTCCGCTTTGCGTTTTCTGACCGATTGTAACGTCTGCCATTTCAAAACGGACACCGCCGCGCTCACCCGTTACAAGATTAGCCGACTCGAAGCTGTTGCCCATCATGATCAAGCCGCTCTCGGCAATCTCTTCTTCGGAAAAGCCGTCTTTTTCGCGGTAGCTGACAGAGCCGTAAGAATCTTCCAAAAGTTCTTTCATCAGATTGTCTTTGCAAAGTCTTTTGTAGCGTGAAACCGTCACCGCAATCAAAAGCACAAACGCCAGCACAAAAACAAGCGCCACCGACGCCAGAATGCCAACCGTCTCCAAAGACGGCTTCAAAAACAGCGAGATCGAAAAAGCGATCAAAATCAAAAGCAGTGCCAAAACAAATAAGCGGATTCTAAAACGATATCGTCGCAATCGGCGAAATAAATCCATTTCCAACCATCCTTCTCGGCGGACAAAACCCCATTATCTACAGTAATGCTATTATAAATAATATTATATAATAAATCCCTTCGTCTGTCAACAAAAAAGGGCAAAAAAAAGAAGGCTGGCCTTTGCTTTTTCTTGCTCTTTTTCTCGGTTTTTTACCAAAAAATCAACTGTTCGCCGTTCTGTCTGAACCAATCATAGCACGGAGTTCATCCAGCGCATCCGAAAGACCGCCAACTCTGTCAATAATTCCCTCTTCAACAGCCTGCAAGCCGTCAAGCACACTGCCCATATCGGCGGCAAGCTCGTCTGGCACAAGCATGAGTTCCGAAAGACGCGCTTCGCTGATCTGCGAATGCGATGCCACAAAGCGAACGATCCTTTTTTGCACGCGACTCAGGTAATCATAGGTCTGCGGCGCGCCGATCATCGTGCCACTCATTCTGACAGGATGCACCGTCATGGAAGCGCTCGGCACAATAAACGAAACCCTTGCCGAAACCGCAAGCGGCACACCGATCGAATGCCCACCCCCAATCACAAGCGAGACCGTCGGCTTTTTCATCGAAGCGATCATTTCGGCAATGGCAAGCCCCGCTTCCACATCGCCACCCGCTGTGTTCAGAATCACAAGAAGCCCCTTGGCATCCTCATCTTCTTCGAGTGAAACAAGCGACGGTATGATATGCTCGTATTTGGTGGTCTTTACCGTCTCGCCGAGGATCGAATGCCCCTCGACCTGACCGATGATGGTCATCGAGCGAATGCCGCTTGTGCGGCTCTTTTCTCCCTCCTCGCTCACCTTCTGCCCGTCTTCCTCCGCCAAAACGATTTTTTTCATAAAAATTCTCCAATATTCTTTACTTTGCCATTATTTTATGTTATACTTAGTTTGTATGGGGTCGCATACAAGGCTTACCTGTTCCTTGTTATTTTTGTCAGATCCCCCAAAATCATACGAATCGAAAGAGGTATCAAAAAATGGAAACTTTTATCGTTGAAACTTCTGCGCGCCATATCCACCTGTCTCAGGAACACATCGACATTCTCTTTGGTGAAGGCTATCAGCTCACCAACAAAAAGGATCTTTCTCAGCCCGGTCAGTTCGCTTGTGCTGAACGTCTTGACGTTGTCGGCCCCAAGAAGACCATTCCCGGTGTCAGCATCTTAGGTCCCGCCCGCAAGGCAAGCCAGGTTGAAGTCTCCTTCACCGACGCAAGAACCCTCGGCGTTACCGCACCTGTTCGTGAAAGCGGCGACACTGCAGGCTCTCCCGGCGTAAAGCTTGTAAACCCCTTGAACGGCGCGTCTGTTGAACTCACCGACGGTGTGATCGTGGCAAAAAGACATATCCACATGACACCTGCCGATGCCGCACTCCTCGGCGTAGCCGATAAGGAAATTGTTTCGGTTAAGATTGAAACCAACGGCAGAACCACCGTCTTCTGCGACACCGTTGTCCGTGTCAGCGATACATTTGCGCTCGCAATGCACATCGATACCGACGAAGCCAACGCAGCAGCAGCCACCTGCGGATGCACAGGTTATATCGTAAAGTAAGTACATAACGCAAAAAGGAGTTTCGCACAGCGAGACTCCTTTGTTTTTTCGGGAGGATGATATCTCCCGAGGATAAGCAAATTTTGCAAAACAAGAATTGATTAAAAAGCGGGAGGGGAGACCCCTCCCCTACGGCTACGGCGTTTTGTGCGGTTTTGTTGTAGGGGAGGCGTTTCGCCTCCCGTTTTTTTCTTTCGTTTTTGGAAAAACAACCCTTGTTTCGGTATAAAAAAGAAACCACCGGTAGGGGTTGGCGCCCTCGACAACCCGTTTTCAATAATCAAATCTTGTTTATCTGCATTTGATCGTTCTCGGGTTGTCAAGGCCAACCCTTGCCAATGAACTGTCATTTATCAAATCAAACACATTCTTACGAAAAAAGGCTGAGCATAACACTCAGCCTTTCCTATTTACTTAACAGCCTTTTCTACTTTTTCAGCAATGCCTTCGGCGGTGAGACCGAAGTAAGCCAGCACGTCATTCGAAGGACCGCTGACGCCGAATTTGTCGTCAACGCCAACTCTTGTCAGCTTGCAGGGTGCATTCTCGCAAAGCACTTCAGCAACAGCCGAGCCAAGACCACCGATGGTGGAGTGCTCTTCTACGGTCACAATGTTGCCGGTCTTCTTGGCGTAGGTCGTGAGAAGCTCACTGTCGATCGGCTTGATGGTGTGAATGTTGATCACAGCGGCATCAATGCCCTTGGCAAGAAGAATCTCTCTTGCCTGCATAGCCTTTGCTACCATAAGACCGGTTGCCACAATGGTAACGTCCTTGCCGTCAGCAAGCACAACGCCTTTGCCAAGTTCGAACTTGTAGTCCTCTCGGTTCACAGCAGGTGAGGTGGGGCGAGAAAGGCGCAGATAGACAGGACCTTTTGCTTCAAGAAGTGCCGCCTTGGTTGCCTGCGTTGCTTCAATGGCATCACAGGGAGAAATCACCGTCATGCCGGGAATCACGCGCATGAGCGCAATATCCTCACAGCACTGGTGGGTCGCGCCATCTTCACCGACCGAAACACCCGAGTGGGATGCGCCGATCACAACGTGAAGATTGGGATACGCGATCGAGTTGCGGATCTGCTCGTAGGCTCTGCCCGCGGTAAACATGGCATACGAGGATGCCACAGCGGGAACACCTGTGGAAGCAATACCGGCGGCAACACCCATCATGTTTGCCTCGGCAATGCCGCACTCTATATATCGTTCGGGAAATGCTTTTTTGAAATAATCCACCTTAACGGAATCAGCAAGGTCAGCAGAGAGCACATAAAACTTATGCTCCTTGCCAAGCTCAACAAGCGCCTTACCGTAGGCTTCTCTGGTTGCAATATCAGCCATTGTTCTTACCCCTTTCTCACTCTGCCGCCAAGATTTCTTTGACAGCGGCTTCGTACTGCTCGGCATTCGGCGCGTTGCCGTGCCACTTGGGGTTGCCTTCCATAAAGGAAACACCCTTGCCCTTCACGGTGTTGCACACGATAACAGAAGGACGGTTTTCTGCCTTGCAGGCGGTGAGTGCCGCTTCGATCTCTTCAAAGTTGTGACCGTCAATTTCAGTGGCAAACCAACCGAAGGTTTCAAACTTCTTGGCAATGTCGCCCGGCAAGCTGATTTCGTCAACAGGACCGCTGAGCTGTACCTTATTATAGTCAACAAATACGTAAAGATTCGAAAGGTTAAAGTGGTTGGCAAGCATCACAGCTTCCCAGATCTGACCCTCCTGCAGCTCGCCGTCACCAACAATGCAGTAAACATTAAAGTTATCCTGATTGTCGAACGCCATGCCGCAAGCGGTGGAAAGACCCTGACCGAGAGAGCCGGTGGACATATCGATACCGGGGGTCTTCTTGGAATCGGGGTGACCCTGCAAAAACGAGCCGATCTTGCGAAGCGACTTCAGTTCTTCCTCGGGGAAGAAGCCCTTCTGCGCCAAAGCGGCATAGAGAGCAGGCGCGGCGTGACCCTTGGAAAGCACCAAGCGGTCGCGATTTTGCATTTGGGGATCTGCAGGCGAAACCTTCATTTCGCAGTTGTAAAGATAGGTCACAAGCTCGGCAATCGAAAACGATCCGCCGGGATGACCCGATTTGGCAAGGAAAATGCCTTCAAGGGCAAGAAGTCTGTTCTTCTTTGCTTTTTCTTTTAATATGTTGAGCTGTTCGGTATTCAAGTGAACTCTCCTTTGCATAGAAGCTATGCGGTTTCATTCATTTTGACACGCCTTGGCATAAAGGCGCATTTACTTTTATATAGTATCATATCTCGCAGATTTTTTCAATAGTTTTTTTCACCAAAGTAAAACTTTTTGATATTTTTATCAACCCATCTTGTTTTTTCGCATCAAACGGAAGAAATCATCGGCACGCACAAAAGCAAAGCGTCCCCCTGTCAGCTCTTGCATCTTCTTTTCCACCGCGGCAAAATCCGAAACACGAAGCTGACCCCATATCGAAAACTGCGCCGCCACAAATTTGGGTGACATTCCGTCCCAAGCGTTCACTTCGCGTGTTAATACACGCATCAGATGCTCTTCGGTACAGGTATAGCAAGGGGTGAACTGTTTGATCGGCATATCCCCTTCCCAAGAAGAGATCGACTCGCGATCGTCGGTAAAGAGCTGTACCGTGATGCCGTAAAGCTCGGGGGCGTTTTCGGCATACAGCCTTCTTTGATTTTCGGTCATGTTATCCCATACCGTCACCGCGCGAAGACCCGCGCGCTTGCAGTAGCGGTTCGAAAGGGCTGCGTATTTGGCAAAATCCGCGTCATCCCTCACGTAATTCTTCGCCTCAATCTCTTCGGCAAGCGTATTCACAGGCATGGCGTATCCAAGACCCGACGGTCCCGACACAAAGCAATCCTTCTCAGTCGCCGTATCATAATAATACTGTAATATATCGGGGGCTGTATCCACAAGCGAGGGGCTGATCGTCCAGTTGATCGGAACTTTTCCGCGATCATCCTTCGTCGCATCCCATAACTTACGCATATAACGCTGTACATATTGAATGTTGTCACCGTCGCTGGCAAACAAAGCCACATAAATCTTGTTTTCAAGCAAAGACATCGGCGGCTCGGTGGGGATTTTTACCTCTTTTTCGTGAGCAAACACGGTAAAATTCGAGAAAAGATCGCCCGGCACGGTCGAAAGCCCATATGCCGTTGCCGTGGTAATGCCCGAACGCTCTTCGGTGTACCAGCCAATGGCAATCGCATGACCCGGCTCCATATCGGCAAGGAATTTTTCATACACAAGTCTTTCGTTTTCGCGGCGATTCTCGCAAAAAACCACAGCGCATCCCGCGGCAGCAACAAGATCGCGCAGATGAAACACCTCGTGGGGCGCTTGCGAAACGATCAGGCGGTGGGTGTTCTTTTGCCAATACTTGTTGTAAGCGTAGGTGTAGATTTCTTCGGCGGTGGTCATGGTAAAGGTGGTCAAATCTTCCACAACGGGAAGGATCACGCCCTCTCCCATCAAGTATCCCCACAGCCTTTCAGTCATGGGAATCGCGTTTTGTGTCGATGCCGCCGTGCAGGCAAGATTGATATAATGAGGGCTGATTCTCGGATCATATAAAACAGCGCCCGATACCTCGTGGGCATACTTTTTGAAAACCGAAAGAAAGTCGGTCTTTGTATAGGGGTAGCCCAGCGTTTGGATCCAGGTTTCACTTCCCTCGTCGGTGTGCATATCCGGGATCAAAAGACGCACTTCGGTGCGATTCACGATTCCTTGCAGGGTTGCAAGCGCTAACTGCTCGTCTCGCTTCATGGTATTGCTTTCCACCGCGTCAAGCGTTGCACCTTGATAAGTAAACGCGGGGAAAATTCTGTCTTGGCGCCATGTCATTGTTTGCATCGTTGTTCTCCTTTGGCTGATACTGTACTACACTCTTGCCACGCCGCTTTGGTAGGCGGCGGCTTTCACCGCCTCGGCAACGGCGGCGGCCACTTTTTTGTCAAGCGGACTCGGAATGATATTCTCGCTCGTCACCTCATCATCACGAATGTATGCGGCAAGCGCACGCGATGCCGCCACTTTCATCTCTTCGTTGATCTCTTTGGCGCGGCAATCAAGCGCGCCGCGGAATACGCCGGGAAAAGCGAGCAGATTGTTGATCTGGTTGGGGTAGTCTGAGCGACCCGTACCCACCACAGCCGCCCCTGCCGCTTTGGCAAGGTCAGGCATGATCTCAGGTGTCGGATTTGCCATCGGAAAAACAATCGGGTCTTTCGCCATGCTCTTTATCATATCGCCGCTGACAAGATTCGGCGCGGAAACACCAATGAAAACGTCAGCTCCCACAAGCGCTGCCGCAAGTGTTCCCTTTTGTTTTTCGCGGTTGGTGACGGCGGCGATTTCGGTATGCGCGGGGTTGTCATACACATCTCCCTCGCAGAGAATGCCCACCCGATCCACCATCGTCAGATGACAAACACCCATGTTCATCAAATGCTTGGCAATGGCAATGCCGGCAGAGCCCGCGCCGTTGATCACCACGCGCACCTTGCCGATCTCTTTTTTCACCACCTTCAAGGCGTTGATGAGCGCCGCGGCAACCACAATGGCAGTGCCGTGCTGATCGTCGTGAAAGATCGGAATGTCGCAGATTTCTTTGAGCTTTCTTTCAATTTCAAAGCAACGCGGCGCGGCAATATCCTCAAGATTCACGCCGCCAAACGAGCCGGAAAGCAAATACGCCGTTCTCACGATCTCATCGATCTCCCGGCTCTTGATGCAAAGCGGAAAGGCATCCACGTCGGCGAACTCCTTGAAGAGCACACATTTGCCCTCCATCACAGGCATCCCCGCTTCGGGACCGATGTTGCCAAGACCCAAAACCGCCGAGCCGTCGGTCACCACCGCCACCAAGTTCTTGTGGCGGGTCAAGGCGTATGATTTTTCAATATCCTTTTGAATCTCAAGGCAAGGAGCGGCAACACCGGGGGTGTATGCCAAGGAAAGATCCTCACGCGTCACAATCGGCGCGCGGCTCTTTACTTCAATTTTACCCTGCCACTCTTCATGTTTTTCTAAAGATGCTTTGCTGTAATCCATTGTCTTATCCTCTTTGTCACACCATTGCTTCGGGGTGAAACACGGTGTCAAATTCTTCTTCTGTTAAATAACCGAGCTGTACACACGCTTCTTTGAGCGAAAGATTCTCCGCATAAGCTTTTTTGGCAACCTTGGCGGCGTTTTCATAGCCAATGTGGGGATTCAGTGCCGTCACAAGCATCAAAGAACGGTTCAGATTCTCCTCCATTTTATCTTTCTTGGCAGAAACACCCACAAGGCAGTTTTTCACGAAAGAATCAAGTCCGTCGGCAAGCAGTCTTACCGATTGCAAATAATTGTAGGCAATCACGGGCATAAAGACATTGAGCTGAAAATTGCCTTGCGATGCCGCAACACCGATGGCAGTATCGTTGCCCATCACTTGCACTGCCACCATGGTCAAAGCCTCGCACTGTGTGGGATTCACCTTGCCGGGCATGATGGACGAACCCGGTTCATTTTCGGGAATGGCAATTTCTCCCAGTCCCACGCGCGGACCGGAGGCAAGCCAGCGAATATCGTTGGCAAGCTTCATCAAATTGGCGGCAAGCGCCTTGAGCGCGCCGTGAGAGAACACAAAAGCATCCTTGGACGAAAGCGCGTGAAACTTGTTCTCGGCACTCACAAAAGGAAGACCTGTTTTTTCAGAAAGAAGCTCAGCCACTTTGTTGCCAAAGCCTTTGGGGGCGTTGAGTCCCGTACCCACGGCAGTGGCACCGATGGCAAGCGAAAAAAGAGGTGTCAGGCTGTTTTCAATCATCGTTTTGGCTTCACAAAGAAGGCCGCGCCAGCCGTAAATTTCCTGCGAAAAGGCAATCGGCACAGCATCCTGCAGATGCGTTCTTGCCGATTTGATAATCCCCTCGTTTTCTGTTTCCAAGCGGCAAAGCACTTGAATTGCCTCGTCAAGTGCAGGCAAAAGCCGCTCTTTCACCGCCATCACCGCCGCAATATGCATGGCGGTGGGGAAAGTATCGTTAGAGGATTGCGACATATTCACGTCATCATTCGGGTGAAGCGCCACACCAAAATTGCGCGCCGCGTAATTGGCAATCACTTCGTTGGCATTCATGTTCGATTGCGTACCGCTTCCGGTCTGCCAGACCGCAAGCGGAAACGAAGTATCCAAATCTCCGCCGCTCACTCTTGCTGCGGCGTCAGTGATGGCTTTGCATTTTTCCCACGTCATACGCTCGGGCACAAGAGTGTGGTTGGCAAGTGCCGCCGCTCCCTTCAAAAGACCAAAGGCGCGAACAATCTCACGCGGCATTTTTTCTTCGCCAATCTTAAAATTTTCAAGTGAGCGCTGTGTCTGCGCGCCCCAAAGCGCATCTTGGGGGACTTTGACCTCGCCCATCGAGTCATGTTCGATTCTGTATTCCATACTGATCATTGCCTCATATTGTAATATAGATAGCTTGATTATACCCTCTCGGTCGAAATTTGTCAAGGAAAACCCACGCTTTTCAATCAACACTCTGATATATTTTATCATTTTCCGAAAAAACTTCACAAGCTTTCTTTTTTTGTATAACTTTTGATTTTGCGGCAAGAATAGTATCAGCAAAACAAAAAAAGGATGGAGAGCTTATGAACACAAACAATTCCCAGAATCATAACAACAAAAGCCCGAACAAAAACGGCAAGAAGTTCAAAATGAACGAAAAAACCATGACAACCCTTCTGTACGTCGGCGCGGCCATTCTCGTGGTCGTCATCCTCAGCGTTTCAATCTTCGCGTTTGCCTCGCGCAAAAACGAAACCAAACCGGCACCCGAAAGTAGCGCTGACACAACAAGCCAATCCGATGTGACAACCAAAGCACCCGAAACCACCGCACCTCCCACAACCACAGCACCCACAACCACAAAAAAAGTCACCCCCATTGATAAGCCTACCGTTTCCACACCCAGCTATGTTCTTCCTGTGGAAGGCAAGCTTTTGAAAAACCATGACAGCGAAACACTCGTCTATTCGGTCACCATGAACGACTACCGCGTTCACCTCGGCATTGACGTGGAAGCACCCGTCGGATCGGCGGTTTACTCGGTAGCGGACGGTAAGATCAAAAGCGTCTATCAGGACTATATGATGGGCACTTGCATCGAAATCGAACACAAAAACGGCATCGTCTCCTGTTACAAGAATCTCGGTGAAACACTCCCCGACGGCATTAAGGAAGGCGCCACTGTCACATCCGGTCAGTTGATTGCCGGTGTGGGCACAACTGCCATCGTGGAGCAATGCGACGAAGCACATCTCCACTTTGAAATGAAGAAAAACGACGAATATGTCAATCCACTTGACTTTGTTTCTTACGGCAAAGACTCGGAAAGCTTAAAAAAATAAACAAAACACCCAAAGCAGACAAAACACCGTTCGTACGTCAAACGGTGTTTTGTTCGTTTTTGAGTATTTGTTGTTTTTGTAACTTGATTTGTAACCTGTTTGTTCGACAATCGCAAAAATATTTGATGATTTCTCTTGACAGAACAGACAAAACGCAGTATGATATAGCCATATTCATCATACTAACAGAATAAGTGAGGATATGATATGGCAGATTTTGAACAGGTTTTTGCAACGCGTGTCTTTTCTGACTCGGTCATGAGAAAACGCCTTTCCGCCGACACCTACAAAAAGCTCCACCGTGTGATTGACGACGGCAGTGAGCTGGATATCACCGTTGCCAACGAAGTGGCAAAAGCCATGAAGGAATGGGCAATGGAAAACGGTGCCACCCACTACACCCACTGGTTCCAGCCGATGACCGGTGTTGCCGCCGAAAAGCACGATTCCTTCATTTCGGTGCAAAAAGACGGCTCGGTGCTTGCCGAATTCTCAGGCAAAAAGCTCATCAAGGGCGAGCCTGATGCTTCCTCCGTCCCCTCGGGCGGTCTGCGCTCCACCTTTGAAGCGCGCGGCTACACCGCCTGGGACCCGACAAGCTACGTTTTCTTAAAAGACAATACCCTTTGCATTCCCACCGTCTTCTGTTCTTACAGCGGACAGGTGCTTGATAAAAAAACCCCGCTACTGCGCTCACTCAAAGCACTTTCCACCGAAGCTGTCCGCGTTCTGCACCTCTTAGGCAAAACCGACGTTACAGCCGTCAACGCCGAAGTGGGTGCTGAGCAGGAATACTTCCTTGTGAACAAAGACCTTTGCGCCAAGCGCCGTGACTTACTTTATACAGGCAGAACCCTGTTCGGCGCCAAGCCCCCCAAAACGCAGGAGCTTGATGACCATTATTTCGGCACGCTCCGCCCCGAGGTCAAAGCCTTTATGGCAGAGCTTGACGAGGAGCTTTGGAGACTTGGCATTTACGCTTGCACCGAACACAACGAAGCCGCTCCCTCTCAGCACGAGCTTGCCCCCATCTATACCGACGCAAACCGCGCCACCGACCAGAATCAGCTCACCATGGAGATCATGAAAAAGGTAGCAGACCGTATGGGTCTTTGCTGTCTTTTGCATGAAAAGCCCTTCGCGCACATCAACGGCAGCGGCAAACATAACAATTGGTCGCTCAGCACAAATACGGGAGAAAATCTCTTTAAGCCGGGTCACGACCCCTATAACAACACACAGTTCTTGCTTTTCCTTTCGGCTCTCATCAAAGCAGTTGACGAATATCAGGATCTTCTGCGCATCTCAGTCGCCTCCGCTTCCAACGACCACCGTCTCGGTGCTGCCGAAGCGCCCCCTGCCATCGTTTCGATGTACTTCGGCGATGAGCTTGGCGGAATGCTTGATACCATTGTCAAGGGCAAAAAGTGGAACGGCGTTGACCGCGAAAAAATGGAAGTGGGTGCCGGCTCCGTGCCCGAATTTGCCAAAGACACCTCCGACAGAAACCGCACCTCTCCGTTTGCTTTCACGGGCAATAAGTTCGAATTCCGTATGGTCGGCTCGTCGCAGTCGATCGCAGACCCCAACATGGTGCTCAACACCATCATGGCAAACGCACTCGGCGAATTTGCCGACCGTTTGGAGCGCGTCAAAGACAAAGAAGCAGGTGCTCGCAAGCTGATTCGCGACACCCTCAAAAAGCACAGCCGCATCATCTTCAACGGCAACAACTATTCGGACGAATGGGTGAGCGAAGCACAGGCGAGAGGGCTTTGCAACTACCGTACCGCCGCCGATGCCATCCCCCACTTTGCCGACAAGAAGAACGTTCAGCTGTTTGAAAAGCACAAGGTCTTTACCGAAACCGAGATCCACTCCCGTACCGAGATCATGCTCGAAGCCTACTTCAAGATCACCAAGATCGAAGCGCAGACCATGCTTTCGATGGTGCGTTGCGACATTCTGCCCGCCGTTTACGGCTATGAAAAATCGCTCTGCGATCTGATCGTACAAAAAGATGCCGCCTCCCTTCCCGGCGGCCACGAGCGTGTCGTGGTCAACCGCATCGCCACAGGTGCTGATGAACTCTACAACGCCGCCAACACCCTTGATACTGCCATTGCCGGCTCAGATTCTCCCCGCAACGCTATTGATGCCGCTGCTTATATGCGCGACGTTGTTATCCCCGCGATGAACGAGGTGCGCGCCATTGCCGATGCGCTTGAGATCAACGTCGGTGCCAAGCATTGGCCCTTCCCTACCTACGGCGAACTTTTACTGCACTAAAACCAAGCCCGCAAGCCTATTTTCAAAACGCTTGCGGGTTTTTTATAAAAAATTTTCCTACCATGCAACGAAAGAGAGATGTTTCCTGTATAGGAAGGTGAAGGGATCCAAGAAAGGAGGTCTGTTATGACAGATGAAAAAATCGTAGCCCTGTATTGGGCGCGCTCCGAAGACGCGATCAAAGAGACCGACAAAGCCTACGGTACATACTGCCGTTACATTGCCTACAATATCCTGCGCGAAAAAGAAGATGCCGACGAAACGGTAAACGACACCTACCTCAAAGCATGGCAAAGTATGCCGCCACAAAAACCCAATCCCTTAAAAGCCTTTCTCGGCAGAATCACAAGACAGCTCTCGATCAATCGGTTGGAAAAGAAAACTGCACAAAAGCGCGGCGGCGAGTTTGCTCTCTCGCTCGAAGAATTACAAAACGCCGTTCCCGATACCTCCCCCGACCTTGCCGACCAAGCGGCGCTTGCGGATGCGCTCACCCGTTTTCTTCACGCTTTGCCAATCATCCAAAGGCGTGTTTTTATCCGCAGGTATTGGTATCTTGAGTCGATCGGTGAGATTGCAAGTGCCTTTTCCATGAGTGAAAGCAAAGTAAAATCCATGCTCATGCGCTTACGACAAAAACTGAAACAACACTTGACAAAGGAGGGTTTTGGCAGATGAAAAGCACCGATATTCTTTACGCCCTGAACGATATCGACCCGCATCTTATCACCGATGCTCTCACAACCGCAAAGCCGAAAGCTGCTTTTCGCAGACTGTTTCCGATTGCCGCCTGTTTTGTTCTTATCTTGGCACTTCTTCTCTCCCTGTTTCTGTTTATGTGGAAAGATGATTCGCCCCAAGCGCCCACACCTCTTGATACCGTACCGCTCATCGAAGCGGGTGATACATTGGCTGACGAGGTCGTTCCACCCTACTATCCCACCACAGAGGGTGGCATGGCAAGCTATGCCTATCTCACCTTTGATCTCACCACCGTGATCGAAGCTGAGGTGATCGAAGTACTCCCCGAGTCCTACATCAGCCTCGACGGCGGCAGATATTATAAAATCGCTCGCCTGCGCGTGATCGACAACGTAAACGGCAAAAACCTGCCGTAGGAGATCTATCTTCGTTACGATAGCTCTGATCGCGGTGTTCAGCTTGAGGGATACGATTCGTTTCTGTTTTCGCTCGATCAGGTCGGCATCGAAAACTATCTGATGTTTAACGCAAATACCAAACAGGCAACTTACTTCCCCAATATGTTTATCGGCTCTTGGGCGATCAGCTACGGCTCGGCAATTGCCTTTACCGACGGCAAAGTCGATCTTTCTTTCTTCGACAGGATCTTTGACTACTTTGATAATCCCGATCTTGACAGAATGCGCGAATGGGTATTCGACGAGCCTGAAAAGTATAGCTTCCCGGTAGGTCGCGAAAGTACGATCGAAGAAGCCAAAGCAAGAATCGCATCCTTTCTCGAACAAGAAACGATCAAGCGCCCCTGCGATTATCTTACGGCAGAAGACGTCTTCTCATCCGATGAAGCAAAAGCCCTGCAAAGCTATCTTACACCAAGCAAAGGCAGTCTTTTTACGCAAAATCTGTCTCGTTCCGCAAAAAGCGCCACAATCACCTACACTCGCGTGATCAACGGTTTTTCCACCAACGAAATCATCACAATTGACATGAACAGTCAAACCATCACCGAAAAAGGCGAGAGATTTACCAAAGAAGACCTCTCTGCCCTTCCCGACCTTGTAACTGCCAAAAAGCAGATCACGCTTGATCCCGAACACCCGCCGCACGTCAAGCTCACGTTCAGTGTAAGCGGCAGTGCTCGTTTCCGAACCTTTGATTATACGCTTGTCTATCGCAAAATTAACGGCCAAGTTTACGGCATCATTCGCGCCGAGTGGGTCTTTACCTACAGCAATGATGATCGCGAAGAACCGTTCTCACACGATTTCCGCGACGACGTTTATTTCCTTTACGACCAAGACGGAAACGCTTGGCAACACAACCGCGACTCCTTGTCAAAAATCCTCGGAGAAGACTCTATCATCCGCCAAAATCGCTATTTCGACCCCGACAACGGCATCTGGTGGCACTAAAATAATCCGAAGAATCAAACGATTCTTCGGATCAATCTGAAGGCAAAGTCACTTTTATGAAAGGTGGCTTTGTTTTTTGCGCTTAATTTTGTCAGTTGCAATCACTTTCGAACACCTCATCCGTCTTTGCCCTATTCTCAAGAACAAAAAAAGATCCCGCCTGTTCGGCGGAATCTTTCCTTTTATGTCGAAAATCAATAATTTTCTTTTCTCACTTCGAAGTAGCTCTGAGGATGTGCGCATACGGGGCAGAGCTTGGGGGCAGCGGTGCCAACCACGATGTGACCGCAGTTGCGGCATTCCCACATAGCTTCGCCGGCTTTGGCGAACACTTCGTTCACTTCTACATTGTGGAGGAGCGCGCGGTATCTTTCTTCGTGGGTCTTTTCAATAGCGGCAACAGCTCTGAACTGATAAGCAATCTTCGCAAAGCCTTCTTCTTCAGCCACTCTTGCAAACTCATCGTACATATCGGTCCATTCGTAGTTTTCGCCTTCTGCAGCAGCAAGAAGGTTTTCAGCGGTGGTACCGATGCCGTTCAGATGCTTGAACCACAGTTTTGCGTGTTCCTTTTCGTTATCAGCAGTCTTCTGGAAGATTTCTGCGATCTGTTCGTAGCCTTCTTTTTTGGCAACGCTTGCAAAGTAAGTATATTTGTTTCTTGCCTGAGATTCGCCTGCAAATGCAGCAGCGAGATTCGCTTCGGTTCTTGAGCCTTTGAGTTCCATAATCATGATCTCCTTATAATTAAAAATTTATTTTTTATTGGTAACGGCTTTGCCGTCAAGTTCATGGTATCCGATTGCAGTTTTCACATCTTGCACTCACGGTAAGGCAGTAGTGATAGTCCTTTTCCCCTACCGCGCTTTGCAAGAGCGTATCAAGTCCTGTGATCATAAGATCTTCCACCGCACCACAGTTAGGACAGATGAGATGCTCGTGCGGTGCGACTGTTTTGTCAAATCGGTCGGGTGCGTTCGGCACTTCGATTTTTTTGATGATTCCTGTTTCGGCAAGTTCGTTGAGGTTGCGATAGACCGTGCCAACTGCAATTTTCGGAAGGCTTTTTTTCGCTTCCCGATGCACTTCGTCAGCCGTAACATGGCCATATCTTGCAACAATGGCAAGAATCAACTGACTTTGCTTGGTCATGTACTTCACAGCTCTCACACTCCCTTCCAAATTTAGGAACTGTTCTTGAATGCATTATAGCAAACGTAACACCATTTGTCAATACCTTTTTTGATAAAATTTAAGAATTTTTCTCAAATTCATTTTATGCGTTTTGAAAAAATCGTGCCGTCCGTTGGGTCGTCCCGATTTAGACCGCAGCAAAGTATTAAAATTAAAACCATGTCACCGATTCACAATCATTCTTTTCGTGAACGCGCTTTCTTGATAACATAATAGCAAACCAAGAAAGCGATAACAGCAAGACACAAGATTGAACCAACAATAATCAAGACGATCACATACGTCGGCAAACCGTCCTCCGCACTGAGTTTAGGGATAGATTCTGTCTTGGTATGACCACATACCGTACACCTGTAGCTCATAATGCCCTCTTCATCTGTCGTTGCAGGCTTAATCACAACACCCTCAGCATATGTATGCGGAATGTTAGGATCATCTTGGCAAGTGAGTTCCGCAATCGTATAGGTAAACCCGACAGTGGCACTAGGAGTCATGCCCTCCTTGATTGCATAAGCAATGATTGTCACATCCTCCGTGATCGTAATGGGTCCGTCATACCGAATTCTTGCAGGATTGTTTTCATCGCACGGGCAGGAAAGATCGAGTGTATAATAAATGGTTGCGCCCTCTGTCTCTGTGCTGAGAGTAATCTGTGTTCCGGCAGGCACCTTACTACCGCTCTCTAGATTCGATGTAACCTTTTGGCAGGTATTGGCACGAGCCGCTGTCTGCGATATCACAGTTACATCTGCTGTAAGATCTGTACCTTCCACAGTAAGACGTATCTTCCCTGTCCCGGGAAGTTCACCTTGCAGAGTGATCAAGGCTCTTCCGTTTTTATCTGTTATGACAGACGCCGTTGAAACAGAGATAATATCGGGTGTCAATGAGGTTACACAAACAGTTTTGTTTGCACCTGCTTCTTTGGGAAGCAGTTCAACAATGAAGTGTGCGCTATCGCCATAAACCACCGTTGCCGATTGCGGCACAACAAGGTCTTTCGGTAGGAGATAAACCTTCAACTCCTCTTCATAGCCGTTCGCCATAGCCGTTCCTGCATAATTGATAACACCTTGAATCGAAACTTTCACGCTATCGCCCAACTTAGTCTCGGGGATAAATGTGAAAACACTCGCATATTCCACGTTAGGGTCGTCAAAAGATGTCTCCGCATTTATCGGAACAATCTTACCCTCAACCGTTTTGCCGTCAGCAGTAACCGTTACAGTGTGCGTGTTAATGCTATCAATCCGCATATATTGGCTAAATGCAATGCGCACGCTTTCGGTATAAGCATTCACCTGCTTCACGGTAGGCGCCATCTTGGAAACCAACGCAATATTCACTTCAGTTTGCGGAGGCGGTACAGGCAAGTAGCCGTTTTCATCGGCGTCGGGATCATTTCTCGAATCCGCATCATAATAACCGTCTTTCGAGAATTTCACAAGCCACTGTCCCATAGGAACATCCCATGCGTACCGTCCCTCTTTGTCGGTATAAAGCGGATTGACCTGATCCCATTCTTCGGCATTCCAGAAAACATCGCCCTTTTCGCTATCGTAATAGTAGGCTTCCACCTTTACACCCTCCAAACGGTTGGAAGGCACAGCTTCGCACACATAACCGGAGGGGTCGATGAGGAGCGGTACATCGACACCGTCACCCGGCACAGCTTGGTTCCGAGGTTTGTTTTCAGGTTTACCATCATCGGGATCATCTTCCGGGTCCTCGGGGCATTTCGCCGCGGCATAGATTCTGTCTCTCAGATTATCCAGTTTTTCCATGTATGATTCATGCGTTTTCTTGATGGTATAATCAAGCGTTTGGCTTCTCAGCATACCGGCGCCCAGCATTCCAAAGCTGCCCGCCGCCGCAACTGAGTGCAGGCATACGTATGAGCTCACCACCGAGCTGGCATGCGGCAAAAGACCGAGCGCTCCGTTAAGCAGCGCGCTGTACATCTGATACGCTTCCACTTCCAGGTACAAACCCTCGCGCGCGGCATAATAATCCAGAACCAATGCCGTGTACTCTGCATAGAATGCCTGATATTGCGCCGTAGACAACGCATAGCTTCCGTCAGGGCATTTTCTTTCAAGTGCCAAAGGCAACAGCTCTGCCCATGAAGTAAAGATAATATCGTTGTTTTTAATCAAGTTGTTCAGTCTCGCCACGTCCAAACACAATACAAAGTTACCTGCCAGTCCCAACGAAGCAAAATCCATGAGCACTGCGGCGATACTGAGCATACCTTGCGCATATTGCATTCCTCCTTGTGGTGACAGATCATACGACGCCACACTCGGTACGTTATTGGCATACCAGGTTTCATCTATCACCACCGAACAGCTAACATGCTGCTTGGCACTCGGAATCACAATCTCGTAGGTTTCGCTGAAGGGCGTGTTGCTCTTTTTCACGTAAACGACCGTGTTTTCACCGTCGATCATCTTGGTGTAGCCGTCTTTCAGCAGAACATCCTCGCTCTTTTGGGTATAGGTCAGCGTATTCTGAGCCATCCGCATGATCGGTGCGTTATCATTTTGCTTGTCAACCAAAACGTAGGTGATCGAGCTATCAGTTTCTTCGCTAACAACGCCGATGTCTTCAGAAAAACCCACACCAAACTTTTCAAGTTCTTCCCCGGTCTGCAAAACGCCGTCATAGAAGTTTTGTTCGTTGATATAAGCTGTATCGTTTTCACTTTCCGTAAACACAACGTTATAGCCGCAAGGGAGATCGGTTGAGTCTTTGTAGGTAATACTGCCTACCCAAATATCCGTTCCGGGTTTATTCGTCATAGGAATATAAGTTTCTTTTCCGTTGGTTCCCGCAGTCACAACGTAAACGTCACTTAAACGCTTCGCTGAGCCGTTGGAAAAAGCAACGCGAAAAGAGTATGAACAATTACCCGTCCAAGTATACTGACTTGGATATTCGTTTTCCCGAATATTGAGCGTTATCGTTTTATCGCCGTTGATCACCTCAATGGTTTCCACGTAACAAAAGTCTTCCCGATAATGCAACCAAGACATTGCCGTTTCGTATTCAATGTCGTTATACTCGCTCTGAATATTGGCGTAGATAGCATAATACGAATTGTTTTTCGGCTCGTTCAGCCGAATGGTAGCCCGATAGTTTCCCGATGCATTTGCCGTCACCGTTGCCACAACAACGCCGTTGCTAAATACCGTAACCTTACTTTTGGCAGGCGCTTTTCCGTTTATTATCACGGAATCGGTGCCCGTCTTTTCAGGAATCAGAATTGTTGCATTTGCTATTTTCAGCGAGATCGTACCAACAGACTGCGTAATGTTGTCACCGCCCATAGAGAAAGCAAGAGACGCATTGACAACACACTCCGAGGAAGCAGTCAGAGGAACAACGTAAACGTATAAAATGCCTTCGGATTCATTCGTATAAATCGTCAGCACCTGTTCATCCAGCGTATAGTTCACAGCCGTTTTGTTCCAATATACGCCTTGGGATAACACGGTAAAGCCTTCGGGCAATTCAAGAATAACCGTTTCTCCCGATGCCTTGTAAGATGGCTTAAGTTTATATTCACAACGAAGCAGCAACGTTGTTCCCACCACACAGCTTGTATGGTTAGCTGTAAAAAGGGTATTTTCTTTTTCGATGTACCAAAAACGTTCTTCTTCAAACACGGGTACTGTGAGATCAGTTATTTCGGTCACTTTTCCGTTTTGAACCGAAACCCTCCGCAAGACGTAGTCAACATCCTTTGCCATACCACAGGCGTTCAACTTGGAAAGATGGTCCATATTATCAAGAAGTGAGGAACGACCCATAAGAACAACGTCGTACTCACCTGCAGCAAGCGGCATTGACGCGTAAGTTTCACCAATATTCTCGTAAAGAACTCGATTCCCTTTGGAATCAAACACCATAACACAATTCTTGGCGTTGCCAAGGTTACGGTAGATGCTCAACCGCCCATTTTCCAAAAGCACAAGATTTGCCTCGGCAAGACAATTTTCATCCAATTGCACAACAACCGTCTCGGCAGTCTTCACCCCATAGGTGTCAACCATTTGAATTTCCAATGTATCATACGGAGAAACCGTATCCGCCGCCGGAATCAGGTACGGATACTGAGCTGTAAAGTCAACAATTTCGTTTTGTGTGGTTTGGTTAAAAAGGCGGAAGGACAAGCCGTCAAAATTCAAAAGCTCAGACTGCAAAAATTGCTCATCATCCAAAGATGTGCCGATCACAACACCCGAAAGCATTATTCTGCACGTAGGCAGTGGCGTCATTTGTACATCGCCAAGCGATATATTTTTTGAAAGCTCCTCACCTGAGATAGACACAAGGCGATTGTAATACGTATCCGCGCGGATGCGGAGTTTGGTTGACAGACACAGCGCATCGAAAGCGAAATATCCGTTTTCATCCACAGATATCGAATAATCCTTTGAAAAACTCTCCGCATACTGTATCACCGTCATAGAAGCACCATTGATCTCGTTGCCCAGCAAATCGGTGACTCGTCCACTCACCGTAACCGTTTCAAGGCGCGAAAGTGTAAGCGAAACATCAGTAACTTCAGAGGGAACAGCATCCCCCGCGTGAGCCTGATACACAAACGCCAAATCCTCGCCCAACACAACCCGAAAACGTAAGTCATCCGGTCGTTTTGTCAAAACGATTGTATTGCCCTTACCCAAAAGAACAGTGCCGTCATACCAAAGCACGTCATAATCTGCCTCCGACACTTGACCGTCATCACCGAAAACCTTTGCCGAAAAAGAAATCTTCGAACCATCCTCATGAGTAACGTATTCAAAAGAAACTCCGTGCGCTCTGGCATAGTCTTCGCCACAACTGCCCAAATGAACAAAGAGTACCAGTTCCGGATCAGACGTATTAAAAGCCGAATCGGCAATACTCGTTATATGAAGAGGGATACGTATAGACATGCCAACAGAACAAAACGCTCTTTCGGCAATACTCGTCACACTTTCATCATCCGGAATCACACTGTTTTTACACCCAAGGAGCAAAGTTTTGCTTGCTGTTTCAATCAAAGTATTTCCTGCCGAATGGTAAACTTCGTTTCCTTCTTCAACCGTAATACTGCTAAGACTTTCGCATGATCCAAAAGCTTCAAAGCCAATGCTTGTCACACTATTTGGAATGGTAATTGATGTAACACCCGTGCAGCCATAAAAGGCCCAGGCACCAATTTCTGTCACACCGCTTGGAATCGTAACAGAAACAAGGTCTTTGCATCCCTTAAACGCGCCGTTACCGATACTCGTTACACTGCCGTCAGTCGGAATCACACTGTTTTTACATCCAAGGATTAAGGTTTTGGTTGCTGTTTCGATGATCGTATTTGCTGCAGAATGGTAAACCTCGTTTCCTTCTTCAACCGAAATGCTGCCAAGATTTTCACAAAATTCAAAGACATTTTCGTTAATTCTCGTTACATTGGCAGGAATCGTGATAGATTCAAGAGCCGTGCAATCTCTGAAAGCATCGTAACCGATCTGCTCCAATTGCTTGGGAAGCACAACCGAACGAAGCTTTTCACAATAAACAAAGGCATAGGTTCCAATAAAACCAATACCATCCGGAATCACAACCGATTCAAGACTTGTGCAACCATAAAAACAACTTCCCGGAATCGTAGTCAGCCCCTCAGAAAGCGTAACCGATTTAAGGCTCGTGCACCAATTAAACATCCTTTCGCCTATATAAGTCACGCTATTAGGAATCGTAATTGTCTCAAGACTTTCACAACCATCAAACATAGATTCGCCTATATAGGTCACACCGTCGGCAATCGTAACCGAAGTCAGGTTAACGCAGTTTGTAAATACGTTGTCACCAATTTCGGTTACACCTTGGGGAATCGCAACAGAAACAAGACCTGCCATTTCCTCAAAAGCGCCGTCGGCAATGCTTATTACGCTTCCGTCATCAGGAATCACGCTGTTATTACAGCCCTGGAGCAGTTCTCCATACCAATTTATCAGCGTATTCCCTGCCGAATGGTAATCCTTGTTTTCTTTGGCGACTGAAATGCTGTTCAGCCCTGTACAACGGTTAAACGCCGATACAGCAATACCCGTTACGCTTGCCGGAATCGTAATCGAAGTCAGGCTGATACAACCCTGAAACGCTCTGTAGCCAATACGCTCCAAGCCTTCGGGAAAGGTTATTTCCGTAAGCTGTGTGCAAGAGCCAAATGCATCGCTGTTTATTGTTTTCAATTGACTGTTTGGAGAAACAGTTACGCTGACAAGACTTTCACAATTCAAAAAAGTGCTGTCACTGATTTCGGTCAACGCATCCGGAATCACAAACGATTCAAGGCTTGTGCAACCTTGAAAGGCAGACGAATATATCTCCGCAAGCTCGCTGTTTTCGGAAATATCCACTGAAACCAAACTTTCACAGCCCTCAAACGCATTTCCTTGAATCAATGTCACACTCGCAGGGATTGAAATTTCTCTTAGCGATACACACTGAGAAAAAGCATTCCAACCGATTGTTGTCAATCCGTCGGGCAAAACGACAGACGCAAGATTCGAAAATTCGTAAAAAGCGGAACTTCCAATTTGCAATATACCGTCTGAAAGAACAAGGGAAACCACCTGTTCTTTGAGGTTGGGATCCAAATTCTCAAATTGAAATTCATCAATTTTGTCGGTATTGCTGATGGTCAGCTTACCTTCGCTATCAAGCACGGCATCAAAATCATAATCGTCAAACGTAAGCATACCGTTTTCTTCCGTCCCCTGATCGGGCGTGGTGGGAATCCATATAACACCCCCGCCACCCTCAACAAAATCAAGTGCCATAATTGGCATTTGAAGCATTCCAAACAAAATGGAAAGCGCTAAAAACAGACTCATAAATCTTCGAGTAAAACCACGCATAAATGCCTCCTGTTTATTTTTCAGACAACTGTCATACTTCTTTAAGAATACACCCTTATCATATCACATCATCATTAAACTTTCAAGGCAAAACCACAAAAAAAGCATTCCGATTAGATTTTTTTCAAAAAAATCAAAGAACACCGAATTTTTTCAAAAATCCCTTTCAAAAGCGAAAACCGCCCTTACAAGCGCAAGAGCGGTTTGTTTTTATACGGTTTCTTTTTCCTTCTCGGCAAGGTTTTCTCTTGCCACAGACAGCATCAGCTTGATGCGGTTTTCCTGATTCACGCGCGTAGCGCCGGGGTCGTAGTCAACTGCCACGATGTTGGCATTCGGATAGACCTCGCGGAGCTTTCGCACCATGCCCTTGCCCACAATGTGATTGGGCAGACAGCCAAACGGCTGTACGCACACAATGTTTTCGTAGCCCGACTCACAAAGCTCCATCATTTCCGCCGTCAAAAGCCAGCCCTCGCCCATTTTGCAACCAAGACCGATCATATCGTCTCCAAGCGCTCTCACATGAGAATGCGGTGCGGGGCAGAACAGATCGCTTCCCTTTGTCACAGCCTTGCGAATCACCTTTTCATAACGGGCAAGATACCGGCGAAGAAGCTTGTTGATATAGAGAAAGCTTTTCTTGCCGCCGTACAGCTTGACATCCTGAATGTTGTTGTCAAATATGTACTGCAAAAAGCCAAGCAGTCCCGGCACGTTCACTTCACAGCCTTGGCTGTGTAAAAAGGCTTCAAGGTCATTGTTGGCAAGGGGCGAGTATTTCACATAGATCTCACCCACAATGCCCACCTTGGGCTTTTGTGTTCTGTGAAGCGGGATAGCGGCAAAATCCTTCACCATCGCCTTGACTGTCTTTTTGATCTTGTGCATCGAAACGAGTTTGCCGCGTCTGAGTGCATCGGATGTCAAGGTCACATAGCGCTCAAGAAGCGCATCGGTCGCGCCGGGGATTGTTTCATAAGCCCTTGTCTGATTGGCAAGAAGCATGAGCGCATCGCCATAGATCACACCGGCAAGCGCGCGGCGGATCACGGTTAAGTTGATCACAAAGCCCTCGTTTTTTTCAAGCCCCGCAGGATTCAAAGAAATCACAGGCACTTGGGCAAAGCCCGCCTTGGCAAGCGCTTTGCGCAAAAGGTGAATGTAATTGGAAGCACGGCAGCCGCCGCCGGTTTGGGTAATCAAAACCGCTGTGCGGTTGAGGTCATACTTTCCGCTTTTTAAGGCATGGATAAACTGCCCGATGACAAGGAGTGCAGGATAGCAAGTATCGTTATGCACGTATTTTAAGCCCTCTTCCACGATCTCGCGGTCGCAGGTGGTGAGAAGCTCCATGTCGTAGCCCATCCCGCGGAAAGCTTCCGAAATGATGGCAAAATGCACCGAAAGCATATTGGGAAGAAGGATCTTGTAAGTTTCCTTCATCTCTTTTGTAAATTCAATCCGTTTGATTTCTTCACTCATGATTTAACCCTCCAGCGCCGCAAACAAACTGCGCAAACGAATCTTCACAGCACCGAGATTGGTGATCTCGTCGATTTTGATCTGCGTGTAAATCTTCCCTGCACTCTCCAAAATACGGCGAACTTCATCGGTGGTGATGGCATCCACGCCACAGCCAAAGGACACAAGCTGAACAAAGTTGATGTTAAGTTCCGGATGCTCGGCAACAAAGTGCGCCGCACCGTACAGGCGCGCGTGGTAAGTCCATTGATTGAGCACGGCAAGGCGGCGCTTGGTGTAATAATTGCCGAGCGAATCCTCCGACAGCACCACAATGCCGCTGTCTTTGATGAAATCGTCAATGCCGTGATTGATCTCTTTATCAAGATGGTAGGGGCGTCCTGTCAGCACGATGATGGGAAGCTGTTTTTCTTTGGCAAGTGCCAAAAATTCTTCGCCCTTTTCGCGAATCTGTGCCATGTATTTTTCATATTCGGCATACGCCGCATTCACGGCAGTTCTGGTCTCGGCAAGCGAAATGCCACCAAATTCACGCTCCAGCATCGCATGAAAATGCTTCACAAAATCCTTCGGGCGGTGAATACCGAAATCGTCGTATATCATGCGAACATCCGCAGGAAAAGCAGTATTCGCCGCAATCACTCTGGGGTAATACGCCACCACAGGACAGTTAAAATGGTTATCGCCAAGACCTTCGTTCATGTTATAGCTGAGACAGGGATAGAAGATGGTTTTCACGCCCTCGTCCACAAGCGCTTGAATATGCCCGTGCGCCAGCTTGGCAGGATAACATACCGTATCGGACGGAATGGCATTCTGTCCTGCAAGGTACAACTTTTTGGTGGAGGGCGGTGACAGCTTTACCCCGAAACCGAGGTTTTTGAAAAGCGTATGCCAGAACGGAAGCAGTTCAAAAAAGTTAAGCACCATCGGAAGACCGATCGTTTCGCGCTCACCTTCAAACGAAGAGTAACCCGAAAGAAGCTCTCTTTTATAATCCCAAAGGCTGTAGGTTTCTTTCACGATCTTTTTTTCATTCGGCTTTTCACAGCGGTTACCGCCAATAAAGCGTCTGCCACCGTCAAAGAGATTCACCGTCAACTTGCAGCGGTTGGTACAGCCTTTACAGGTCACGGCTTGTACAGTATGGGTAAAGCGGCGCACTCCCTCTTTGTCAAGAATCCCGCTTTGTGACAGATTCTTGATCTTCGCCTGCTCTTTGGCGTACAGCGCTGCGCCGAACGCACCCATTTTACCTGCCACGGCAGGACGGATCACTTCTTTGCCAAGCTCGTTTTCAAACGCGCGAAGCACGGCGTCGTTAAGGAACGTACCGCCCTGCACCACAATATGCTCGCCGAGCGATTCACCGGCCGATACGCGAATGACCTTATACAGCGCATTCTTCACCACGCTGATGCAAAGACCTGCTGAGATGTTCTCCACACTCGCGCCGTCCTTTTGCGCCTGCTTGACCGAGGAATTCATAAATACCGTACAGCGCGAACCGAGATCGACAGGCTTGTCGGCAAACAAGGCAAGGCGCGAAAAATCTTCTGCCGAATGCCCAAGCGCCCCCGCAAAGGTCTGCAAAAACGAGCCGCAGCCCGAAGAGCAAGCTTCGTTCAAGAAAATATTATCGATCACACCGTGACGAATCTGAAAACATTTGATATCCTGACCGCCGATGTCGATGATAAAATCCACCTTCGGCTCATATTTTTTGGCAGCGGTAAAATGCGCCATGGTTTCCACCACGCCAAAATCGAGGTGAAAGGCGTTTTTGATCATTTCTTCGCCGTATCCGGTCGATGCCGCACCCATAATGCGAATATCGGGATAGGTGGTATATACCGTTTCGAGGAATTCTTTCACGATCGGCACGGGGTTGCCGCTGTTGGTCTGATACGAAGACAGAACGATCTCCTCGTTTTCATTGATCAGAACCGCTTTGATGGTGGTTGAGCCGGAGTCAATGCCTATGTAAGCGCGGCGGTCTTTGCCGAGCGCGGCAAGCGGAAGGTTGTCCTCTTTGTGGTGGCGCGCATAAAACGCATCGTATTCGTCTTTGCTGGCAAAGAGCGGCGCGCAACCAAGGTATTCGCCTTTCTTTTCGTAATGTGCAGTCTTTTCAATCAGATCAGCAAGTGAAAAAACCTTGGTGTCTTCCGAATACGCCGCACCCAACGCCACAAAGTAAAGCGAGTTTTCGGGAAACACGCCCGAAAGACCCAGCGTTTTGTCAAAAGCTTCGCGGAGTGAAGACAAAAAGGTGAGCGGTCCTCCGAGATACACCACGTTGCCCTCAATCTTGCGCCCTTGCGCAAGCCCCGAAACCGTCTGGTTCACCACCGCATAAAAAATGCTGGCGGCAATATCTTCTTTCAACGCGCCCTGATTGATCAAGGGCTGAATGTCCGTTTTGGCAAACACGCCGCAACGCGAAGCAATGCTGTAAATTTTCGTGTGGCTTTCGGCAAGGGTGTTCATATCGTCAGGCGTCACGCCGAGAAGAGTTGCCATCTGATCGATAAACGAGCCTGTACCACCCGCGCAGGTGCCGTTCATACGCACCTCGGGAAGCCCCGAAACAAACAGAATCTTGGCATCCTCGCCGCCAAGTTCAATGATGCAATCGGCATCCGGCACGCGCTGTTTTACCGCAATTTTGGTAGCAAACACCTCTTGCACAAAGGGAATGTCAAATTCTTCGGCAAATCCCATACCCGCCGAGCCGGAAATCGCAAAGCTTGCCTTAGCCGCTTCAGGGCAACATGAGAGAATCTCACGAAGCATTTCACCGATTTTTTCGGTGATCTGCGAAAAATGCCGTCTGTACTGCTTGAAAAGAAGCTTGCCGTTTTCATCCAAAACCACAGCCTTTAGCGTGGTAGAACCCACGTCCATTCCGATTTTTAACATAAATCCTTGCGCTTTCCCACGAAAGCATCCTTTCTTGCCACGGTCAAAACCGTAGCAAAATATCCGTAAAAACACCCCGTTTTCTACTGTCGGACACAAGAAAACGGGGCATCCCAATCATATCCTGTTTACAATTGTAACACTTTTGAAAAGTTTTGTAAATATCAAAACCTATGAAGTTTTCTGAAAATTAGCTGAATTTATTGCAAAAACCATCCAAAATCAAAACAAAACAAGACAAAAGAGAAAAGAAAGAAGCGCCGCTGAGCTACCCGCCACAAGTTCTTTCAAGGTGTGTCGCTTGAGTGCCAAAGAAGAAAGATACACCATCAAAAGACCAAACAGCGAAGGCAGAATCCAAAGCGGATTCACAAAATAAGCGGGCAAAAGCAGAGGTCCGGTCACACCGCAGCCGTGTCCGCTTGCGCGGAAAATCGTCAGCTTGTTGATCAGCGTGAGAATCACAACCGATACAAAATAGGTAAAGAGAATGATGGTTAAGCCGCGGCTGATATCTGCCACAAGCGCATATACCACACCGCCGAGATAGCCGATGATGCTGAAAACAAAGGCAAGCTTTCTCTGTGAGGCTCTTCCCTTTCTTCTGAGCGAGGGAATCAAAGCCCAAACAAGATAAGAAAGCGCAGGAATCACCGAAAGAAAGGTGATCGAAAGAATCAACGAAGACAAAGAGGTAAACACGCCCGAAGGGTAAAAATAAAGAGCCACAAGAAGCGCGCCGATGAGAAGCGGCGGCACGGTGATCACGCGGATCGCCTTAGCAAGAACTTTGACAAAAGTTTTGTTTTCATTACGCATTGCGTTCATCCCCCCAGAAGAAAAGTGCCACTGTGCCGGGTCCTGTGTGACAGCCGATGGTCGGACCAATGTTGTTGATCACAACTTTACCGTTCATGTGCGGAAAAGCCGCTTCCACAAGATCGGCAACTGCTCTTGCATCCTCATAGCAATCCGAATGCGAAAGGAAGCATTTGCCACTGTAGTTTTCGCGGTCATGCGCAAACTGCTTCATTTTGTTCACAATCTCCTGGCGCACACGCGCTTTGCCGCGAATTTTAAAGCGCGGCACAAGATGGCCGTCCTTATCCATGTCAAGAAGCGGACAGATTTTAAGCACCGTACCAAACCAACCCGAAAGAGGCGACACTCTGCCACCTTTGATAAAGAAGGTAAGGTCGGTGGAGAAAAACCAATGGTGCATTTCTTTTTTGTGTGCTTCCAGCCATGCGTAAAGCTCATCAATCGTCATGCCGCCATCGCGAAGCTCGGCAGCTTTGTCGGCAATCAAGCCAAAGCCCGAGGAAGCACCAAGTGTATCCACCACGTAAATTTTACGGTCGGGGTATTTTCCCGAAAGCATATTGGCAGCCACGTTTGCCGAATTGAACACGCCCGAAAGACCCGACGAAAGCGAGAGGTGAATGAGGTCCTTGCCGGACTCCAAAATCGGTGTAAAGCGTGCCAAAAATTCATCCACGTTCACCTGCGCAGTCTTGGGCTCTGCCCCATCGGTCAGCGCTTTGTAAAAATCGGAAGGAGAAAGCGACGTGAACAAGTCGTCATCATACGCGGTTTGATCAAGATAGTAATGAAACGGAATGTACTCAATATTTTTTTCTTTCAGATGCTCCTTCGAAAGATCGACAGTAGAGCAACAGGTAATCACATAGCTTGCCATAACAGGTTCCTTTCTTTGCGGTTTTGTACCAACAGTATGCGACGTTTGTTTGCCGCAACTCTATTGTATAGTTTTGCCATAAAAAAATCCACCTATTTATGGTGAGAGGCGCTCCACAATGCAAAAACAAAAAATGAGAGCCGGTTTTTGCCGACTCTCAGATTTGTAGAGTTCACAAAAAGCCGCATGAACAGCGGCTTTTTGATATTCTATTGTTTTTTGCGAATCCCGAAAGCAATCAAAATAATCAACTGCGCCGGAATACCCAAAAGATAGATCATCCAAAAATTCCCAAGTGAAAGCAGCGAAATATGCACCACCAAAAGGATGCTCCAAACCAAAACGGAGACCAAAATCAAAATATGCCGTCTGCTTCCCCAAATGGAATTCAACACCAAAAGCACAATAGCAGAAACCGGAATTGCGTAAACAAAAATCTGCCAGAACGCCACCCCTGCCGTTGCGGTGATCACAAACACCAAAAGTGAGATTGCCCAAATCGAAAGAATCGTAATCCATGCAATCCGCCTGTGGTTGGGTGAAAAGCGCCTCGGTTGCACTTCTTCAGGCTCAGGCAAAACCTCAGCTTCGCTTTCTTCCAAGAATTCTTCTGAATGTTCCTTCAAAAGATAATCCACCGTCACGCCAAAGATGTCAGCCATCATCAGAAGCACGTACGCATCGGGAATTGCTTCCCCTCTTTCCCAACGGGAAACGGCTTTATCGGAATAGTTCAGCTTTTCACCAAGCTCAAACTGTGTGAGATGCGCGCGGCTTCGCAGCGTGGCAATGTTGTGCGCCACAGTTTTTTTCAGTTCATCCATTCATTGCCACCCCTTTCGGCTTAATTTGTTGTTTTAGTATAACATATTTGAGATGCAATTTCAAGAGTTTTTTCGCAAGAAACCAAACACGCACCCATTTTGAATCGCATGGTCATATAATAGGATGGAAAAGTCTTCTTGCTTTGAATATTCACCCACAAATCTTGCATATATTTGCATAATTATGCAATAATTCACGCATAACTGCAAAAAGTTGCAAAAGCAAAGCAGAATCAAAAAAATATTGAAAAATCTTCAAAAAAGCTATTGACAAAGCGAATGTTATTGGCTATAATGGGATTCGTGATTTGCAAATATCAGAATATTTATGCATGGAGGCTAACATGAATAAAGAAAATATCAAAAAAGTCGTACTCGCCTACTCGGGCGGTCTGGATACATCCATCATCATTCCGTGGCTCAAGGAAAACTACAACAACTGCGAAGTGATTGCCGTTTCGGGCAACGTCGGTCAGGCTGACGAGCTTGAAGGTCTTGAAGAAAAGGCACTCAAAACAGGTGCATCCAAGCTCTACGTTCTCGATCTTACCGAAGAATACGTAAACGAATACATCATCCCCACCATGAAGGCAGGCGCTATCTACGAAGAATACCTTCTCGGCACCAGCCACGCACGTCCCTGCATTGCCAAGGGTCTTGCTGAAATCGCCATCAAAGAAGGCGCTGACGCGATCTGCCACGGCTGCACCGGCAAGGGCAACGACCAGGTTCGTTTTGAGCTTACCCTCAAGCACTTCTGCCCCGATATGCCCATCATCGCTCCTTGGCGCGAATGGGATATCAAGAGCCGTGAAGAAGAGATCGAATACGCAGAGGCGCACAATGTACCGCTGAAGATCAACCGCGAAACCAACTATTCCAAAGATAAAAACCTCTGGCACCTTTCCCACGAAGGTCTTGACCTCGAAGACACCGGCAATGAGCCGCTTTACGATAAGCCCGGCTTCCTTGAAATGGGTGTTTCCCCCATCATGGCACCCGATAAGCCCACCTACATCACCCTTGATTTTGAACAAGGTGTTCCGGTTGCCTTCAACGGCGAAAAGATGAGCGCCAAGGAAATCATCCTTGCTCTTAACAAGGTTGGCGGCGAAAACGGCATCGGTCTTCTTGACATCGTGGAAAACCGTCTTGTCGGCATGAAGTGCCGCGGCGTTTATGAAACCCCCGGCGGAGCTATCCTTTACAAAGCTCACTCGGTTCTTGAATCGATCTGCCTTGATAAAATGACACTCCACGAAAAGCAGAAGCTTTCCATCACCTATGCCGAGCTCGTTTACAACGGTCAGTGGTTCACTCCCCTTCGCGAAGCGCTTGCCGCATTTGTTGACAAAACTCAGGAAAAAGTGACCGGTAAGGTGCGCCTGAAGCTCTACAAGGGCAACATGATCAATGCAGGTGTATGGAGCGATTACTCGCTGTACAGCGAAGAGATCGCAACCTTCGGCGAAAGCGACTACGATCAGAAGGATTCCGCAGGCTTCATCAACCTCTACGGTCTGCCGATCAAGGTGCAGGCTATGGTGGACGCCAAGAACAAGAAGTAAGATTTTCCGAATAGGCACCGTTCGCTTTTTGCCGCGGTGCCTTCTCGTGTTTTTTGAAATATCAAAATTTATGACAATTTGACCCCCAAAAGAAAGGATCATCACCATTATGAGCAAAATGTGGGCAGGACGCACAGCAGGCGAAACCGACAAGCTTGCCGACGATTTTAACTCGTCGATCGCGTTCGATTCGAGAATGTACCGCCAGGATATCACAGGCAGTATGGCACACGCCGCCATGCTTGGCAAGCAAGGCATCATCACGGATGGCGAAGCAGAACAACCCATTAACGGTCTTGCTGAAATTCTCGCCGATCTTGAAAGCGGCGCACTTTCGATCGATATGACAGCCGAGGACATCCATATGTTCGTGGAAAGCGAACTCACACGCCGTCTTGGCGACCTTGGCAAAAAGCTTCACACCGCAAGAAGCCGCAACGACCAGGTGGCACTTGATCTGCGCCTGTACCTGCGCGATGAGATCAAAGTCATCATGTCCGAGATCAAAGCACTCATTGCCGCCCTTTGTGAAAAGGCGGAAGAAAACAAAGACGCGATCATGCCGGGCTACACCCATCTGCAAAGAGCACAGCCGATCCTGTTCGCTCACCACTTGCTTGCCTACTGCATGATGCTGATGCGCGATATCGGCCGTTTTGAAGATACCGCCCGCCGCATGAACGCATCCCCCCTCGGCTGCTGTGCCCTTGCCGGCACAACTTATGATACCGACCGTCACTTTGAAGCCGAAAGGCTCGGCTTTGGAGAAGTGATGCAAAACTCGCTCGACGGCGTTTCAGACCGCGATTTCGGTGTGGAATTGATGTCCGCCTGCTCGCTTTTAATGATGCACCTTTCCCGCCTTTCGGAGGAAATCATTCTGTGGGCAAGCTGGGAATTCAAATTCATCGAGCTCTCCGACGCTTACACCACAGGCTCTTCGATCATGCCGCAGAAGAAAAATCCCGACATGGCAGAGCTGATCCGCGGCAAAACAGGCAGAGTGTACGGCGACCTCATGGCGCTCCTCACCACCTTGAAGGGTCTGCCGCTCGCTTATAACAAAGATATGCAGGAAGACAAAGAAGCCATCTTCGATGCTCTTGACACGGTCAAGCTTTGCCTTTCGGTCATGACACCCATGATTGCCACCATGACCTCCCTCAAAGCCAACATGAAAAAAGCCGCACAAAAAGGCTTTATCAATGCTACCGACCTTGCCGATTATCTTGTTAAAAAAGGATTGCCCTTCCGCGCGGCATACAAGATCGCAGGCTCGCTTGTGGCAAAATGCATTGCCGAAAACACAGTTCTTGAAGACCTCCCTCTTTCGGTGTATCAAGACTACAGCGAACTTTTTGACAACGACCTGTACGGTGAGATCTCGCTCGAAACCTGCGTGGAAAAACGCAGCTCCGAAGGTGGCACGTCACCCGCATCGGTTGAAAAACAAATCACGCTCGTGAAGGAGTATCTGGCAAAATGACAAAAGTATTCATAGACGGAAGCGCAGGCACCACTGGTCTTCGCATTGTGGAGCGTCTTTCTACCCGCCGCGACCTTTCTCTCATTATCCTTCCCGACGATAAAAGAAAAGACCCCCAAGCAAGAAAAGAAGCACTTCATTCTGCCGACATTGCCTTTCTCTGCCTACCCGATGCCGCCGCTGTTGAAGCGGTCGCACTCGCCGAAGGCTCAGACTGTGTGATCATCGACACCTCCACAGCCCACAGAACCAACGAAGCATGGGCATACGGCTTTCCCGAGCTTTCGGGAAGAAAAGAAAAAATCCTCGCGTCCAAGAGAATTGCCAATCCCGGTTGCCACGCCTCCGGCTTTGTGGCACTCGTTGAGCCGCTTGTCAGCGCGGGACTTCTTCCCGCCGATGCCGAGCTTTGCTGTTTTTCCTTAACAGGCTATTCGGGCGGCGGCAAGAACATGATTGCCGAATACGAAGGAGAAAAAAGAGATCCGCTTCTCGCAGCACCCCGTCAGTACGGGCTCACCCAACAACACAAGCACTTAAAAGAAATGGCAAAGATTGCCTCTCTTGAAAAGCTCCCTGCCTTTTCCCCCATCGTTGCGCCCTTTTACAGCGGCATGGAAGTGACAATTCCGCTTTTCACACACCACTTGAACTGTGAAGCCAAAAACGCCATTTCTGAAATCACCGAAATTTACAAAAAAACCTTCCGCGGTCCGATCGTTTCCTGTATCGAGAGCACTTCCGAAAACGGCTTTCTTTCGGCAGGCGCGCTCTCAGGCAAAGACACCATGGAAGTTTCGGTTTACGGCAACGAAGACCGCATCATTTTGGTTTCCCGTTTTGACAACCTCGGCAAAGGCGCATCGGGTGCTGCCATTCAGAATATGAATCTGATTTTGGGGCTTGACGAAACCACCGGACTTGCGGTATAATAACAAGGTTAACGCTAAACATAAAGGTTTGAAAATATGAAAGATATGAAATTGATCAACGGCGGCGTGACCGCCGCCAAAGGATTTACGGCAAACGGCATTCATTGCGGCATCCGCAAGAATCGCACCAAGCGCGACCTTTCGCTGATTGTCAGTGAAAAGGTAGCTTCTGCCGCATCGGTATATACCACCAATCTCGTGAAAGGCGCGCCCCTTCTTGTGACCAAGGAGCACCTGAAAAACGGAAAGGCGCAAGCCATCATTTGCAACAGCGGCAACGCCAACACCTGTAATGCAAACGGCATCGAAATTGCCGAAGCCATGAGTGAACTCACCGCAAAAGCACTCGGCATTGCGGCAGACGACGTGGTCGTTGCCTCCACAGGCGTGATCGGTCAACCGCTTGACATTGAACCCATTGCCAACGGTATGGACTCACTTGTCAAAGGTCTTTGCGAAAACGGCAGTGATGCCGCCGCAGAAGGCATTATGACAACCGACACGGTGAAAAAAGAAGTCGCCGTGGAATTTGCCCTCGGCGGCAAGACCTGCCGTCTTGGCGGCATTGCCAAGGGCAGCGGCATGATTCACCCCAACATGGCAACCATGCTTGTGTTCATCACCACCGACGCCGCCATCTCCCCCGAAATACTTGGGAAGGCGCTTTCCAGCGACATTGCGAACACCTTTAACATGGTATCGGTTGACGGCGATACCTCCACCAACGACATGGTCACCGTGCTTGCCAACGGCATGGCAGGCAATCGCGAAATCACAGAAGAAGGCGAAGATTTTGCCATCTTCATGAAAGCGCTCAACACCGTTACCGTTTCGCTCTGCCGCATGATTGCTGGCGACGGCGAAGGTGCCACCAAGCTTCTTGAATGCTCGGTCACAGGCGCGCTTGACGAACAAAATGCCAAAACCGTTGCCAAGAGCGTGATCTGCTCTTCCCGGTTGAAAGCCGCCATGTTCGGCGCGGATGCCAACTGGGGCAGAGTTCTTTGTGCCATCGGCTATTCGGGTGCTACGGTTGACGTTTCCAAGGTTGGCGTTTCGTTCATCAGCCAAAAGGGCAAGATCACAGTTTGCGAAAACGGTGCGGGCATCGATTTTTCCGAAGAAATCGCCAAAGAAATCTTGCTTGAAAAAGAAATTGAAATCGCCATCACGCTCGGCGACGGCTCGTCTTGTGCGAAAGCATGGGGATGCGACCTCACCTACGATTACGTGAAGATCAACGGCGACTACCGCACATAAAAGGCAAAGAGGACAGAGAGTAATCATGGACAATCATCTTTTTTCCAATCATGAGCGCGCAGAGGTTTTGACACAAGCGCTCCCCTATATCAAACGCTACAACGGCAAGATCGTTGTGGTCAAATACGGCGGCAACGCCATGATCAATGAGCAGTTAAAACAGCAGGTCATGGAAGACATCGTGCTTCTTTGGCTGATCGGTGTCAAGATCGTTCTGGTACACGGTGGCGGCCCCGAAATCAGCGAAATGATGGATAAGCTCGGCAAAAAGCCCACTTGGGTGAACGGTCTGCGCGTTACCGATAAAGAAACGGTGGATATCGTGCAGATGGTGCTGGCAGGCAAGGTCAACAAGACCCTTGTCAACCTGCTCGAAATGAAGGGCGGCAAAGCCATGGGTATTTCGGGTATGGACGGCAGACTCATCGAAGCCAAAATGAAAAATCCCGAGCTCGGCTACGTTGGCGAGATCACCAAAATTCACATCAACCCCGTGCTTGACCTGCTGGAAAAAGGCTACATCCCTGTGATTTCCACCTTGGGTTGCGACAAGCAAGGCAACGCCTACAACATCAACGGCGACACCGCAGCGGCATATATCGCAGGCGCGATGAATGCCGAGCGTCTCATCATGATGACCGATATCGACGGCATCTTGCGTGACAGAAACGACCCCACCACGCTGATTCGCGAGCTCACCACCGCCGAAGCCAAGCAGCTGGAAGCCGACGGTATTATTTCAGGCGGCATGATTCCCAAGGTCGAATGCTGTATCAAAGCCATTGATGAAGGCGTGAAAAACGTAACCATCATGGACGGCAGAGTGTCCCACGCCATTCTGATGGAACTGCTCACCAACGAAGGTGCAGGTACCATGGTTACCAACGAAACGAAAAAGAGAAAATAAATGAAAACGATCAAACAACTTGACGACGAATACGTCGCACATACATACAAGCGCTTCCCTGTTGAAGTGGTGTCCGGCAAAGGCTCGATCCTTTATGACGCAAACGGCAAACGCTATATTGACCTTGGCTCAGGCATCGGCGTGACCGCCTTCGGCATTGCCGATGAGGTTTGGAACAACGCCGTGATCGAACAGCTTGGTAAGGTTCAGCATACCTCGAACCTCTACTACACCGAGCCTTGCGCCCGTCTTGCTATGATGCTTTGCGAAAGATGCGGCATGAAGCGCGTCTTCTTCTCAAACTCGGGTGCCGAAGCCAACGAATGCGCCATCAAGGTCGCAAGAAAGTATGCTTCTGACAAAAAAGGCATCACCGAGCCTGTCATTTTAACACTTGTCAACAGCTTCCACGGCAGAACACACACCACACTTGCCGCCACGGGTCAGGAAGTCTTCCATAAGCATTTTCAGCCCTTAACCCCCGGCTTTGTGCATCTGCCCGTAGGCGATACCGAAGCCCTCAAAGAAGCGGTCAAAACCCATACCGTTGCCGGCATCCTCATTGAATGCGTGCAGGGTGAGGGCGGCGTCAACAAGCTTCCCGAGGATTATGTAGAAGCCATCAAGCAGATTTGTGAGAGCGAAGATATCCTTTTGATGGTGGATGAAGTGCAAACCGGCAACGGCAGATGCGGCAGTCTGTACGCCTATATGCAGTACGGCATCACCCCTGACGTGGTCTCCACTGCCAAAGGTCTTGGCGGCGGCTTGCCGATCGGCGCAACGCTTCTTGCCGATAAGGTCAAGGATGTGCTGGGCTACAGCGATCACGGCTCCACCTTTGGCGGCAACCCCATCGCCGCGGCGGGTGCTTGCAGCATCATCGAGCGCCTTGACGAGAACTTCCTTGCCGAGGTCAGACAAAAGAGTGACTACCTCTTTGAAGCCTTCCAAAACGCCAAGGGCATCAAGAATGTTTCGGGTATGGGACTTATGATCGGTCTTGAAACCGAAAAGCCCGCGTCCGAAGTGCTTTCCGCCTGCATGGAAAAAGGCGTGCTTTGCCTCACTGCCAAAACCAAGCTTCGCTTGTTGCCCGCGCTCAACATTCCCATGGACACCCTCAAAGAAGCGGTAAGCGTGATTCTTGACGCTTGCCAATAACCCGAAAGGAAGAACCAAAATGAAAAACAGAAGCTTTTTGAAACTTCTCGACTATACCCCCGAAGAGATCACCGCTCTTCTCGACTTTGCCGACAAGCTGAAGGCAAAGAAAAAGGCAGGCATTCCCCACCGCCTGTGCGAGGGCAAGAACATTGCGCTCGTTTTTGAAAAGACCTCCACCCGTACCCGTTGCGCCTTTGAAGTGGCGGCTGCTGACCTCGGTATGCATCCGGTTTATCTCGACCCGCAGGGCTCGCAGATTGGCAAAAAGGAATCGATTGCCGATACCGCACGCGTGCTTGGCAGAATGTTCGACGGCATTGAATACCGCGGCTTCGGTCAGGAGATCGTGGAAGAGCTTGCCAAATACGCAGGCGTTCCGGTTTGGAATGGGCTTACCAACGAATATCACCCCACACAGATCCTTGCCGACTTTATGACCATCCGTGAAAAGTTCGGTACGCTTTCGGGCATCAAGCTTGTCTATATGGGTGACGCCCGCTATAACATGGGTAACTCCTTGATGGTAGGTTGCGCCAAAATGGGTATGCACTTTGTGGCTTGCGCGCCCAAGGCGTATTTCCCGAATGCAGACCTGGTTGCCGCTTGCGAAGAGATCGCCAAGGAAACAGGTGCCGTTCTTGAATTCATCGAAGACCCCATGCTTGCCACCAAAGATGCGCACGTTATCTACACCGACGTGTGGGTGTCGATGGGCGAGCCTGCTGAGGTATGGCAAGAAAGAATCGAAGCCCTCTCGCCTTACGCCGTAACCAAAGAGCTCATGGAAAACGCAGGAAAGCAGTGCCGCTTCATGCACTGTCTGCCCGCATTCCACGACTTGAAGACAGTTATCGGTCTTGACATTTACAAAAAATTCGGTCTCACCTCGATGGAAGTCACCGACGAGGTGTTCGAAAGCGAAGCATCGATCGTCTTCGACGAAGCCGAAAACCGTATGCACACCATCAAAGCCGTTATGGCAGCAACCCTCGTGGGCATTCAGGAATAAAAAATAAAGGAGAAAACCATGAAAAGAACCAAACTCTGTGCACTTGTTGCCCTGCTTTTGATCTGCGCCATGTTGCTCGCTTCTTGCGGCGATGACGAAAAAGGTATTTCCAAAGCATCCTCGTTCAACGCCATTCTGAACCCTGATTACAACCCCAACGCGGACAAAATGACGACAGCCTCCACCCTCGACGGTCTCGACGGCTACACCGTTGCGGAATTCAACGACGATTTTGCCGTATTCACAAAAGAATCTTTTGATACCAAAGAACAAACCATCAAAATCGTTTCCCTGCGTCAAGGAACTATCGTTCTCAGCGTCACCTCTTCTGAGGATGCGCAGTATTCCGTGACTCTCAACAACAACACTCCCACCTTCACAGTTCACAAGCGTTACGGCGAAAATCTCGGCAAAGACCGCTACACCCTTTACGACGCTGCCGGTAACTCCATAGCTTCCCAGCTCTACAAGCTCCCCACACCTTCCACCTTTGCCGATCTGATTCTCTTCGATTCCACACTCTACGAAGAAGATGAAACCGGCAAACTCAACGAAGTGGTCACCATCGCTGAAAACTTCAAGATCAGCGAACCCGACGCTTACAGCGAAAAGTATTTCTATTTCTTCAACAAATACGGCGTTAACATTTACGACCGTGAATTCAAGTTCAAAGCTTCTTATGAAACACCCGCAGGTGCCGACTACGTTTTTGGCGATGACTACACCATTTGTGTTCTGAACAACGGCAATGTATTGATTCAGTACGCCATGCAGCTCGACCCCGAAACCAAAGAATACGACTTCTTCACCGAATCGGGCAACGAATTCACAAAATTCGACCTTTGCACCTACATTTTGAATCCTGAAACCGGCAAAACCAAAGAAGTAAAAGCCGATTTTGTCATTGACGAATTGGTAAGCAAATATAAACTTAGCGAAGAGGACGATCCCAACAACAGCTATTTTGCCAAAGATTTTGAAAACCTTGCTTTGGTAAATCAGATCACCGATAAACGCATCAACACAAGATCGGCAGGTTCTGAGCTTGTTCTGATGAACAACTCCGGCAAGATCACCTCTTCTTTGACGCTCGTTGATAGCCAGAACTCAAGCATTCCGCAAAAGATTGCCGATAACACCTACGTGGTATCCACCGAATACGGCAGAGCCATTGTAAACGCCAAAGGCGATACTCTCTTGACCATCTACAACTCTTCTCTTGACATCGTCGGTTCTCACATTGTAGGCGAAAAAGCCGTCTACAACCTCCAGATGGAAATCATTTACAACCTGAACGAAAACGAAGCCAAGATCCTTGACACACTGAACGGCAGCATTTTCATTGCCGAAGAAGTCAACGACACCACCTATGAAGTCATCTGCCTGAAAGACGGCACAGTCAGCTCGCTCTGCACGATCGACACCTCCAGTGCTGATTCCAACCAATTCCGTATCGATGAGCAAGGCGGCTACTACTGCGTATATCGCAGCACCACCGAGCAGTACAGCTATTTCAACGCTACGGGTGATCTTCTCATCACAAGCGACTACGCGCTCAGCACGGCTGTTACCTCTTATATTCACGGCACAGCCATTCTCAAAACCACGAACAACGAGTATTTCCTGCTCACCAAATAAGTCAAATGCCGCCTCCCTTCAAGGGAAGCGGCATTTTTGTTAAAATACGGTCGGTTGACAAAGCAAGTGGGGTATGCTATACTAAAGGAAATTCGAGAAAGGAGCACCGCCGTGGAATTTCAAAAAGCGCTCGACAATCTGCAAAACGCCAAACGCAAACAAAAAAAGCGGCAAAAACGCAATATGCTTATTGGCGTCCCCATCGGGGTTGCCCTTGGGCTTGCCATCTCTTTCTTTGACAATCTTGTCTTGAAAAAATACGAAGGCGGCACGCTTTGGCTCTTTCTCATGCTTCTGTTCACGCTGCCCATACAGTTGATCCTGCACGAAATGGGGCATCTTATCTTCGGTCTTTTTACAGGCTACCGCTTTTGCTCCTTTCGTGTCTTTTCTTTTGCGATATTAAAAAAAGACGGCAAGCTCTGCTTCGGGCGTTACCGTGTGCCGGGCACGTTGGGGCAATGCCTTGTCATACCGCCCATTGGCGATGCGGCAATCAAAACCACACCTCTTTTGCTCGGCGGCGTGATCGTCAATAGCGTAACCGCCCTTCTCTCTTTTTTGCCGCTTCTTCTCTTTTTTAACAGCCTTGCACCAATCTTTCGCTTTTTCCTCATCGGCATGATCTTTTGGGGCGTAGCCCTTGCTCTCTCTAACGGCATTCCGCAAAAAAACGGAGCGATTGCCAACGATGGCTACCACGCCAAAGTGCTACCCAAGGACAAAGCCGCGCGCCATGTGTTTTTCCATCAGCTACGCATTTCTGCCGCCGTGACAGAGGGCAAGCGCCTTTGTGAAATGCCAAGCGAATGGTTTGCCACCCCCAAAGACCAACCCATCGATCCCCTTTCCGCCACACTCACAAGGATGCTGGCCGAGCGTGAGATGGATTTGGGGAAATTTGATGCCGCGAAAGAGATGCTTGTTGACCTTGCCAACTGTGGCGAAGATCTGCCCGAATTTCAGCTTACCTCAGTCCTTTGTGAGCTTTTATATCTTGAAATGGTGGGCAGTCACCGCCTCGACGTTGTGGAAACGCTTCGTTGCGAGCTCACTCATTATTTGAAGATTACGCATAATTCTCTCACAGCTTTGCGCATTGAGATGACATATCACTACCTGTTCACGGGGGATATGGAAAAATTGGACAAATTGCAGAAAAGATTTGAGTCTTTGGCAAAACGCATCCCTTTTGCAGGTGAAGTGGCGCGCGAGCGACTGCTCGCTGCCTATCCTGAGTCAATCTACCGCGCTTGGCGCGATGCTTGCGGTTGACAAACAACAAATTTTCTGCTATACTCTTACCATCACCCCGTCGCACGTGCGACAGAACGGAGCCTTAATGAAAACAGCCATCAAAGTATTTTTGATCATATCCTATATCGGAGCCGGATTCTCCACTTTAGATGCTATTTCCTTTCTATCCCAAGGCAATCGCGCTGTTGGCATTTTCATGCTGATCAATGCCGCCATTGTGGTAGCCGTGGCGATCATCGCGCAAAGAAAGCTTGCCACAGCCACTTGCCGTGCCGATCTGCGCGGCATCGGCATCATAACCCTGCTGTTCAGCAATCTGATTGCCGGCATTCTGATGCTCTGCATCTCTGACTATGAGCTGACGCCCAACACACAGCAGTACAATCCCTATAGCAATCCGTATGGCAATCCCTACGGTTCACCTTACGGCAATCCCTACAATGGTCCGTATGGCTCACCTTACAGCGGACAGCAGCAAAACCCCAACGCTCAACAGCAGTATCAAAGTCCCTTTGGCTCGCCTTACGGCAATCCCACGGGAACACCTTTCAACGCACCGCAAGACGAAACACCCAAAGAAAACGAACAACCCACCGAAGAGAACAAAGACGACACCCCCACCGATCAGGAATAAGAAAACATCCCTCCTTTTTGGAGGGATGTTTTAGTTATCTGAAGTTCACTTCGTAGATCAGCGAGGCAATCTCATCTGTCACAAAGTCCACCACAACAACACCCACAAAATCGGGCGCTGTCTTCAAGTATTCAATCAGCTTGGGATTCACGCTGTCTTTGATCGTGTTGATATTGGGAATGTCAAGCATGCCCGCTTTGTAACCGCTTGTGTAGTTTAAGTAGTAGACGTTCTTTTTGTACTGCATCTTTGGGAACATTGCCGTAACGGCTGCCCACTTGGCATCGGCGCTTTCATTGTTATAGTAATCCTGCACCGAAAGCGTAGAACTGCCCGTGTTCAAAGTGAAGGTAGCGTTATCCCTCCAGCCGCTTGAAGCGTTAATACCAAAGCTTCCGCTTGTGCTGTAACGACGCATCAGAACGATCTTGCCGCGCACAGCGCCAAGTGTGGGAACGGCGGGTGTGGTATGCCAATACGCGGCGTTTTCCTTGATTTTGGCAGAAACCATCGCATCAAACGCACCATTCGTTCCCGAGGCATCGTACTCCTCTTTGATGCACATCATCAAAGCCTCACTCGGGTTTTCAGCGAGGAAGGCATAGCAAGCCGAAAGCACCTCGTCAAAGCTCAATTCTTGGTCAACATATCCGTGATATACGTGAAGTTCCCCGTCTACCCTGCGCAGACGGATGTCAAAAAAGCGCACGCCAAGTGCAAGCTGTTCGGCAATCGAAAGGCTCTGGCACTTGGCAGTACCCGCAAGAATATAATCCTTTGTCGCGCCGCTGTCGTGCGTGCCGGGCATAGCAATGTCATTCAAGAATGTGGCATCCGGCAATGCACCCATCCAGCTTTTCGCCGTGTAGGTGATCGGCGCCGCTGTGGTTTCGGGCACTGTTGTCTGGGGTGCCTTTTTCGTTGTTGTTACCTTAGGCTCTGTTTCACTCGCAGGGGTCTTGGTGGTAATCGGCAGAGCTGTTGTACCATTTTTGTCGGTCGTTGTCAGATCACTCGGCTTTGCCGTAGTCGTCGTAGCATCGGGAGATGTGGCAAGACCGCCACAGGTAGTATGTACAGGCAAAGCAGAAGATTCCGACGATGCGCCCTTCGTTGTCACAGCCGTACTTTCACCACAAGAAACAATCAGCAAAACGCTTATTAAAAGCAGTAATATCAAAACAATAATCTTTTTCATAATCAACCTCCTTTTTCACAGTATAACATAATAATTGCAGTTTGTAAAGAAAAAATGAAAAAGATAGTCTTATTCAGAAAAATAAAAAAAAATTAACTTTTTTGCATTTTGCTATTGACAAAACGCCTTTCCTTTGTTATAATAGCGAGGTAGTCAAAACACGCTGCTATGGCTCAGTTGGTAGAGCGCGTCCTTGGTAAGGACGAGGTCCCCGGTTCAAATCCGGGTAGCAGCTCCAAAAAATTCCGAAAGTTTTTGCTTTCGGAATTTTTTTATCCAAGCCGCAGGCTTGGCATATCATCCAATACGGCAGACAAACGTCTGCCGTATTTGCATATCATCAGCCCTTCGGGCTGTATCTCATCACGCGCCGGCGTGCATCTCACCAGCGGCGTGATTTGGATGCGAATTGTATCCAACCTCTTGCACCCCACCACAACGTGTGCTATAATAAACTCAGAAAGGAGGTGAGATTATGTTTCAAAACACAAAAGAACTCTATGAGAAGATGTGTAATACCCCCGACTTATGCGGAACTTTTGAACTTAAAGGAGAAACGATCCTTTGGAATCTTTTCGAAGGATATAACATACAAATCTCGGTTGATCCCCGCGATAATTATTTCAACATTGAAAAGAAATCAATCGGCAATTTAGCTGATCAAATCACTCACTGGCATCCCGAAGCGGATGAGATTTATGAGGAAGTTTGTAATATCGGCTTAAAAGGAAATGTTCTGGTCATTCGAAAAAATCTGTTTTGTACTTCGGTGTTATACATGGGCAAAGAAGAAAATTGCCCGTATTCCTCAAAAAAGAACTGGTCATGGGGCAAAATCCTCTATTTGAAGGCAAAATAATGTGGCATCCTTTTTGTCAACACACCCCAAAAGAGAAGGTAGCTTTTCGCCAGAGCGAAAAGCATTTTTATTATAAAGTTTGAAAAGTATTTTCATCTCTTATTTTTATCATTTTTTATCAAACAAACAGTTGCAAAAAAAACGATTATATATTATAATGGTATTGTATTTGCTCAAATAATATTGAAACGATCGAACAGAAAGAATCCCGAATGATTGATATTCTCATAAAAATTTTAGTCTGCTTTTTTGCGGGAATGGGTGCAGGACTCGGCACAGGTTTTGCCGGCATGAGCGCGGCTGCAGTCATCTCGCCTGTATTGATTACCATTTTGGGTGTCGATGCCTATGCAGCAGTCGGCATTGCGCTCGCCTCCGACGTGCTTGCCAGCGGCGTTTCGGCTTATACCTACAAAAAAGAAAATAATCTTGACGTCAAAAACGGCATCATCATGATGGCAAGCGTCCTCGTTTTCACCATGGTGGGAAGCGGCGTTGCCAGCCTTGTGCCGAGCCATACCATGGGCGGCTTTTCGGTCGTCATGACTGCCCTTCTCGGCGTTAAGTTCATCATCAAGCCGGTTATGACCACCAAAGAAGCCATGCAATAGACCTCGCCCCAAAAAAGAGCGGTACAGTCGGTTAGCATGGGAATCCTCATCGGATTCATCTGCGGTTTTATCGGTGCGGGTGGCGGCATGATGATGCTTCTTGTCCTGACAAGCGTTCTCGGCTACGAGCTTAAAACCGCCGTGGGGACAAGCGTGTTTATCATGACCTTTACGGCACTCACAGGCGCGGTCTCTCATTTTGCCCTTGGCGGAATGCCCGATCTTTTGCTTCTTTGCCTGTGCGTTGTGTTCACTCTGATATGGGCAAGGATCGGCGCACGCATTGCCAACAAAGCAGACCCTATCCTTCTCAACCGTATGACAGGCGTAATTTTAATCGTTTTGGGAATTGTAATATCAGTATTTCATTGGATTGGATGACGGAAAATGCAAGAAAACACAGAAAACAAATATAAAAACAAAATATTCACGATCCCGAATATTCTGTCTTTCTTCAGGATCTTTTTGGTGATACCCATCATTGTCTTGTATGTGAAAGCGCAGTATCTGGGTGTTTTGATCGTATTGATCATTTCAGGACTCAGCGATATCGCAGACGGCATCATCGCACGAAAATACAATATGATCAGTGATTTCGGAAAAGCGCTTGATCCCATGGCAGATAAGCTGACACAGCTTGTGGTTCTCTTCTGTTTGGTTACTCGCTTCTCCTATATGGCAATTCCCGCCATCTTCCTCGTTGTCAAAGAACTTGCCTCAGGTATTACCGTTCTGATCTCCATCAAAAAGACCAAAGCAGTCAAAGGCGCCGCGTGGCATGGCAAGCTGACAACCGTCATCATTTATATCACCATGGCAACGCATCTCATTTGGTTTAATATACCAACAACAGCTTCTGTGATTATGGTAGCGGTATGCATTAGCGTTATGACAATGTCACTGGTTCTGTATCTCATCCGAACCGCCAAAGCCATCCGTAAAGGCTTTTATGAAAACTAACGCAAAGAACACTTCATCCGCACTACATCTATAGCGGAGAAAATACAAACACCACCAAGGAAATTTCTTTGGTGGTGTTTTTCTGTCAGCGGTAGCTTACTAAAGCCCTCCTCCGGGAGTGAAGATTGCTTTGCCACAGGCAAAGACAGAAGGAATCCGCGTGACTTCGATGTTTTGCCAAGCTTTATCGTAACGCACTCTCGGAGTTGGCTTGCCAACTCCAACACTCACCAGAGGGAGCCTTTGATACACAGACCTCCTCTGCGAAAAGTGGGTTCAGGCTTCTGCCCGATCGTGCGTGAACGTCCACGCGCTATGCTTGCCCCAGACGCGAGCGTCGGGAAAGTGGAGAAACAAGTGTTACTTGATTACCAAACAACGAATTGATAATTGTTATTTCACAAATACGTGCTATAATATAATCACATCGGTGAAATGAATTTTGGAGGTGCTTTTATGCAACTTGATTTAGGACAAAAAATACGCGAACTGCGTCGGCGTGACGGACGTACACAAGAAGCGCTTGCCGAGGCTATCGGAGTGACAGCGCAGGCGGTTTCCCGCTGGGAAGCCAATGGTGGTTATCCCGACATAGAAATGATTCCGGCAATTGCAAATTATTTCGGTATTACTATCGATGAGCTTTTTGGATATGAAAATGACCGCGAGAAGAAAATTGATGCGATCGTTAAGCAAATCAAAGAAATGAACAGTCGGAACAACGGGGTTGATATCAACATTGATGAATGTCTTGCTCTTGCAAGACAAGCAATGATCGAATTTCCCGCTAACGAAAGAATAATGCTCTCTCTTGCCGAGGTGCTTTACAATGCGGGTTACGTTCGTTACGGAGAATATCACCTTATCGATGCCGAAGGTTACAATGTTTACGATATCGAAAGACACCGCGGATATGCAGAGTGGAAGGAAGCTATCGTAATTTATGAAAAGCTCCTTAAAACTCTCGAAGTAGGCGAAGTGCGCCATAACGCGCTAAGAAACCTCACCCAGCTTTATCTTAATATGGGTGAACACGAGCGAGCGCTTGCCGCAATCGAATCCGCACCGACGATCTACGGCTCGTATGAATGTCTGCGTATAAACGCCTTTGACGGAAAACGCCGTGCCGAAGCTTGCGGCGAAGCTTTGTTAAAGCTGATCTGTGCAAGCTCAGAATCTATCATCGGAACGATGCTTTCCTACGAGCAAAATATGACACCTTCCCAAAAGGTTCAAAGCATAAGATCGGCGATCACGCTGTTTGACCACGTTTGCACCGACGGAAATTATGGGATTTACAATTCATATATTG
>JAFXJX010000093.1 GCA_017532025.1 Clostridia bacterium
CATCGGCAGAGACGGATATAAGGCTCTCGGTAAGGTTCTTACCGAAATGACTCCCGACGAAGTTATCCAGCTTATCCTTGATTCCGGTCTTCGCGGACGCGGTGGCGCAGGATTCCCCACAGGTCTTAAGTGGAAGTTCGCTTCGGGCAATCGCGGAAACGTAAAGAAATTCGTTGCGTGTAACGCGGACGAGGGTGACCCCGGTGCATTTATGGACCGTTCCATCCTCGAGGGTGACCCTCACGCGATCATCGAGGCTATGGCTATCGCGGCTTACGCTATCGGTGCTGATGAAGGTTACGTTTACGTTCGTGCAGAGTATCCTATCGCTATTCACCGTCTTCAGGTCGCTATCGACCAGGCTCACGAGCTTGGACTCCTCGGCGATGATATTTTCGGCACAGGCTTCAACTTTGATCTTAAGCTTCGTTTCGGCGCAGGCGCATTCGTTTGCGGTGAAGAAACTGCTCTGATGACCTCGATCGAAGGTAACCGCGGCGAACCTCGCCCCCGTCCTCCGTTCCCTGCTGTTAAGGGTCTGTTCGGCAAGCCCACTGTACTTAACAACGTGGAAACCTATGCTAACATTCCTCAGATCATCCTGAAGGGTGTGGATTGGTTCACCTCGATGGGTACTGAAACCTCCAAGGGTACTAAGGTATTTGCTCTCGGCGGTAAGATTCAGAACACCGGTCTTGTTGAAGTTCCGATGGGTACAACCCTTCGCGAAGTTGTTTACGATATCGGCGGCGGTATCCCCAACGGCAAGAAGTTTAAGGCTGCTCAGACAGGCGGTCCCTCCGGCGGATGCATCACCGCTGAAAACCTTGATGTTCCGATCGACTTTGAAAACCTCATGGCAATCGGCTCCATGATGGGTTCGGGCGGTCTGATCGTTATGGACGAAGATTCCTGCATGGTTGACATCGCACGCTTCTTCCTCGAATTCACAGTTGACGAATCCTGCGGTAAGTGCACACCTTGCCGTGTAGGTACCAAGAGAATGCTTGAGCTTCTCGACAAGATCATCGAAGGCAACGGCACTCTTGAAGATATTGACAAGCTCGAAGAGCTTGCGAACTACATCAAGTCCGCTTCTCTCTGCGGTCTTGGTCAGACAGCTCCTAACCCTGTTCTCTCCACGCTCCGTTACTTCCGTGACGAGTACATCGCACACGTTGTGGACAAGAAGTGCCCTGCAGGCGTTTGCAAGAACCTGATGCAGTACAAGATTGTGGAAGACAAGTGTAAGGGTTGTACGCTCTGCGCAAGAAAGTGCCCTGTTAACGCGATCAGCGGAACGGTTAAGAATCCTCACGTGATTGATCCCGCTAAGTGCATTAAGTGCGGCGTATGTATCTCGAGCTGTAAGTTCGGCGCAATCATTAAGGAATAATAGAAGGGAGATTGACGATAATGGATATGATCAATATTAAAATCAACGGTAAAGATTATACCGTTCCCAAGGGAATTTCCGTTTTGGAAGCTGCAAGATACGCAAATGTCGATATCCCTACTCTCTGCTACCTCAAGGACATCAATGAGATCGGCGCTTGCCGTCTCTGCCTTGTTGAAGTAAAGGGTGCAAGAGGTCTTGTGACTGCTTGCGTATATCCTGTTGACCGCGACGGTATGGAAATCAACACCAACACCCCCGCGATCATGAAGGCAAGAAAGACCAACCTTGAGCTCCTTCTGTCCAACCACGACAGAAAGTGCCTCTCCTGTGCTCGCTCCACCACCTGCGAACTTCAGGCTCTCTGCCGCGAATACGGCGTTGATGAAGAAACCTTTGAAGGCGCAAAGAGCGAAAGATACATCGACACCTCCTCTCCTGCCATCGTGCGTGACTCCGGTAAGTGCATTCTTTGCCGCCGTTGCTCCGCTGTTTGCTCGAAGATTCAGGGTGTTGGCGTTATCGGCGCTAACGACCGTGGTTACGATACACACATCGGCTGCGCATTCGACGTAAACCTTGCAGATACCTCCTGCATCAACTGCGGTCAGTGCGTTGTGGCTTGCCCCACCGGTGCTCTTGTTGAAAAAGACGATACCGATAAGGTATTTGCTGCTCTTGCTGATCCCACCAAGCACGTGGCTATCTGCTGCGCTCCTTCGGTTCGCGCACAGATCGGCGAATGCTTCGGCTATGCACCCGGTACCGACACAGAAGGTCAGATGGTTGCTGCTACCAAAGCGCTTGGCTTTGATGGCGTTTACGATATGAACCTCACCGCAGACCTCACCATCATGGAAGAAGCTACCGAATTCCTCGGCAGAGTGAAGAACGGCGGTGCTCTCCCCATGATCACCTCCTGCTCGCCCGGATGGATCAAGTTCTGCGAACACTACTTCCCCGAAATGACCGAAAATCTTTCGACCTGCAAATCTCCTCAGCAGATGTTCGGTGCTATGTATAAGACTTACTACGCACAGAAGATGGGTCTTGACCCCAAGGATATTGTATTTGTTTCTGCTATTCCTTGTACCGCTAAGAAGTTTGAAGTCGGCAGACCCGATCAGTCCGCTGCAGGCGTTCCCGACGTTGACTACGCTATCACCACCCGTGAGCTGGCTCGCATGATCCAGAAGGCAGGCATCGACTTCAGAGCGATTGAAAACGCTAAGTTTGACAATCCTTTCGAAATCGGTTCGGGCGCAGGCGTTATCTTCGGTGCAACCGGCGGTGTTATGGAAGCGGCTCTCCGTACTGCTGCTGAAGTCATCGAAGGCAAGCCTCTCACCAAGGTTGAATTCGACGATGTTCGCGGTACTGACGGTATCAAGTTTGCTACCTATGAACTCGGTGGCATGAAGCTTAATGTTGCTGTTGCTTCGGGTACTGCAAACGCCAAGAAACTCCTTAACGACGTTAAGGCAGGCAAGGTTGACGTTCAGTTCATCGAAATCATGGCTTGCCCCGGCGGCTGTGTCAACGGTGGCGGTCAGCCCATTCAGCCCGCTGTTGTTCGCAACAACGTTGATCTCCGTGCACTTCGCGCATCGGTTCTCTACAAGGCTGATTCCGCAATGGATCTCCGTAAGTCCCACGAGAACTCTGCTGTGAAGAAGCTGTATGATGAGTTCTTCGGCGAACCCAACAGCCACAAGGCACACGAAATTCTCCACACCTCCTACATCAAGAGAGGTCTGTAATTTCAAATCAAAACACCGCCTCTTTCCGATAGGGAAGGGGCGGTGTTTTGGTATAGATCTTGTGGGGGCGACCACGCAGGGTCGCCCATACTACGATGTAACAACTAAAACTTTACAAAGCTTTCCGCGTGTCATCTTGAGCGAAGTCCCGCCCGAGATCCCAAGCCCTATGCTTACGCTTCGGGTTCGACTCCGCTTCGCTCCGCTCAGGATGACAGCGGGCGGGACGCAGTCGAAATCCGTAGGACAAACGGCTTGCCGTTTGGATCTCGCGGAAATTATTTATATAAAGTTTTAGTTGTTACAATGTACTACACAATCGAATGACATTTAATTTGTTTGTTTGAACAAAATGGGCGCTTCGGTTTTGTGCAACTAAACGAAAATGAATTATTTTCCAAAAGCTTGTAACGTTTTGGGGTGAAAAAACGTCTTTAAAGGTGAAGGGGTAAGATATTTGTTTGCAAAAAGCAACTGCGGATTTGCAAATAGTGTTAAAGAGCAACCCCTGATTTACAAATAAGAGGTGATTTTGTGAAAAAGATTCTTATATGTTTTGTGTTACTGTTGACTTTCACGCTTCTTCTTTCGGGGTGTGGGGATGCAAGGCTTGCGAAAACACCGACGTTTTCCCAAGCACTTGATCAAAATGGGTTTACGCCGGGGGACGGTTTCATTGACAAGCTGGATGTGTGGATCTACGAAGATAAGCCCCTTCGTGAGCATGGTGACTTGTTGGCAGGTTGCGGTTTTACGGGAGGCGTGGAGACTTTTTATGTTAAAGGTGTGTGTAGCGGCTCGGATGAGTTTCAGACGAGTGACGATCGATCCTATGCCGACCGTTCGCTTGATTTTTCGATGTATGTGCCGATTGACGGCGTGGTGATGCCGTATGGCATGACTTTTGACAATACGCTTGAAGACCTGCTCCAAACACTTGGATATGACTTCGATATCGGTGTGGATGAAGAGAAGCTTTTGGATCACGTTTTGATTCCCGATTATGAGTCAAAGCTGATTTTGAGCTGCAAGACTGACGCTGAGAGTGGCTTGCACGATTATTCGCTCGAGTTTTTGGAGGATACAAGGTCGGACAGATACATTGAAGGTGGCGTGAGTTATTACACCCGAACGCTTTCGCTTGGCTTTGAAGCCGGCACGAATCGCTTGAATGATCTTTCTTTTAATGTGACCGAAAGGAATATATATCATAGAGAAATGCTCACCAAAACGCCTACTTTTTCCGAAGCGCTTGAGCAGAATGGGTTCAAATTTGATATGACCGAAGCAGATTTTAAGGCACTTCTTGAAAACTGTACCTACCGAGGCATTTCGCTTGACTCTTATGACGTTGCAAGCCGGAGCAGTATGGTCTCTACCTTGACGCATCTTTCTGTTACGAACGTTTGCTGGGGAGAGTATTATGAGTATTTTGATTCGCTCGAAGAAATGACAGAAACCAAACGCTCCTCACTCACTTTTATTGCTCCGATTGGTGAAATTGTTTTGCCGTATGGCATGACCTTTGGGCATACGCTTTATGACCTTTTGGCGGCTATGGGTTGCGCTGATTTTTCGATGAATGAAAATGATGCTTGGGCTACCACGCTCATGCGTGACGATGGTGCGATCACGCTCTATGATTATGCTCATGCGCCCGAAACCGAAGCGAATCGCCCCGAGGGTGTGCGCTTTGCTGTTTCGTATTCGGGCGGCGTTTCGCAAAGTTCTGACTCGGAAAACCCTGTTCATGTTGAGTTTACACGGAAAATGACACTTTATTTTGCAGAAGAAACAGGTTACTTATCTTCTGTTTCGATGTCGATTTTGGAAATAACAGAATAAAGGGAGCGACCTTTTTGAAAAAGGTCGCTCCCTTTATTGTATCGCTTATTCCAAATTACTTCGAAAGTCTTGCTTCGAGAGCGTCGAGCTGGCTCTTGAGTTCGGCGGGAACGGTATCGCCAATGAGATCGTAGAATTCGCGGATGTTGGTGATATCGGCAAGCCAGGATTCCTTGTCAACCGAAAGGAGTTCGTCCATGGTTTCCTTGGAGATGTCAAGGCCTGTGGTGTCGATATCGGCAGTTTCGGGAATGTAACCGATCGCGGTTTCCTTAGCGCCTACCTTGCCGTCAACGCGGTCAAGCATCCAAAGAAGAACGCGGAGGTTGTCGCCAAAACCGGGCCAAATGAAGTTGCCGTCGTCATCGGTACGGAACCAGTTTACGTGGAAGATCTTGGGCGCATTGGGAATCTTGGTGCCCATTTCAAGCCAGTGGGTGAAGTAATCGCCCATGTTGTAGCCAACGAAGGGTCTCATTGCCATGGGGTCACGTCTGACTACGCCAACAGCGCCGGAAGCGGCTGCGGTGGTTTCGGAGGCCATGATCGAGCCAACGAAGGTGCCGTGGTTCCAGTCATAGGACTGATATACCAGCGGAGCGGTCTTGGCACGTCTGCCGCCGAATACGATAGCATCGATCGGCACGCCTTCGGGATTGTTGAATTCCTTGGAGAGGCAGGGGCAGTTGATTGCCTTAGCGGTGAAGCGGGAGTTGGGATGGGCGCCGCAGGTGGACTTGTCAGCCTTGTTGAACTTGGTGTAGTCCCAAGGATTGCCCTTCCAGTCAATCGCTTCTGCGGGAGGATTCTTGTCGAGACCTTCCCACCAAACGGTGTTTTCAGCAGTGTTGTGAACTACGTTGGTGAAGATGGTATCCTTCATCGTGGTGTAAAGCGCATTGGGATTGGAGTTGAGGTTGGTGCCGGGCGCAACGCCAAAGAAGCCGTTTTCAGGGTTCTGAGCCCAGAGTCTGCCGTCTTTGCCGACCTTCAGCCAAGCGATGTCGTCACCGACTGTCCATACCTTGTAGCCTTTTTCCTGCAGGAACTTGGGAGGAATGAGCATAGCGAGGTTAGTCTTGCCGCAAGCAGAGGGGAATGCAGCGCAGATGTAGCGGGTTTCGCCATTCGGCTTTTCGATGCCGAGGATGAGCATATGTTCTGCCATCCAGCCTTCTTTTCTACCATGCCAGGAAGCAATACGGAGGGCGAAGCACTTCTTGCCGAGAAGAACGTTTCCGCCGTAGCCGGAGTTGACCGACCAAATGGTGTTGTCTTCGGGGAAGTGAACGATGTAGCGCTTGTCTTCGTCGATATCGGCTCTTGCGTGAAGACCCTTAACGAAATCGGGCGAGTCACCGTGCGCGGCGATGACGTCGGTACCAACGCGTGTCATGATAAGCATATTGAGAACAAC
>JAFXJX010000094.1 GCA_017532025.1 Clostridia bacterium
AGCGAAATCAACGAAATCAGAGAAGATAGTTTCGCAGAATTGCTTGAAGGCTCTCTTAAAACTTTAAATACAGGGGATATTGTAACGGGTGTTATCACTTCGATCAGCTCGACCGAGATCCATGTGGACCTTTCCACTAAGGGTACCGGCATTCTCAGCGCCGAAGAAATGCCTATTGACGAAAACGGTAAGCCTGCATTTAAGGTTGGCGACGAGATTGAAGCATTCGTGGTAAGAGTCAGCGACCTGGAAGGTGTTGTTGGTCTTTCCAGAAAGAAGATCGAGAGAATGTCCGAGTGGAAGAAGATCGTGGAAGCATCCAAAGAGGGTAAGATTCTCGAAGGTAAGGTGACCGGCGCTGTGAAGGGCGGCGTGATCGTTACCTGTGGACACAACGGCGTATTTGTTCCCGCATCGCAGACCGGCGTTGCCAAGGATGCTGACTGCACAACTCTCGTTGGCACCACCCAGCAGATTGCCATCATTGATATCGACGAGCAGAGAAATCGTGCTGTTGGTTCTATCAAGAAGGTACTTAACGCTAAGCGCAAGGAAGCTCAGGAGGCTTTCTGGAACACCATCGAAGAAGGCATGAAGTTTGAAGGCACAGTTAAGAGCCTGACCACTTACGGTGCTTTTGTTGACCTTGGCGGCGTTGACGGTATGGTTCACGTTTCCGAACTTTCTTGGTCGAGAATCAAGAATCCTTCCGAAGTGGTTGCTGTTGGCGATAAGCTTTCGGTATTCATCAAGAGCTTTGATAAGGAAAAGAAGAGAATTTCTCTCGGTTGCAAGACTGAAGAAACCAATCCCTGGACTGTCTTCACTACGAAGTATGCAGAAGGCGACGTTGCGTCGGTTAAGATCGTTGGTCTGACACCCTTTGGCGCATTTGCCGAAATTCTTCCTGAAGTTGACGGTATGATCCACATTTCGCAGATTGCCGACAAGAAGATTGGCAATCCTGCTGAATATCTCAGCATCGATCAGGTTGTGGAAGCCAAGATTATTGGTATCGACAACGACAAGAAGAAGGTAAGCCTTTCGATCCGTGCACTTCTTGCTCCCGAAGCTGAAGCAGAAGCTGCCGAATAAAAGATTCAAGAAATTGGGAAGCTGCTCTTTTTAGGGCGGCTTCCGTCTCTTGTTTTTTCGTGTTTTTGTCAAAATACCTTTTTCATGGCGAAAAGTGAAGCAGATTCAGTTTTGGGAGATTCACATTCTGCTTTTTGGAAAAAAGGGAGAAAGACTTGCCATAAATTGGATTGGTTTTTGTGGATTTTTTTAACTAAAAAAAGAAAAAGATACTTGACAAAGAAACGAAAATGGTGTATGATAATATAAACTGTTATGGTTTCTCTTGGTTGTCTTTGTGCGGTTTGCAAGAAAAGCGGAAAAGACGCGATTTTTCTGTTGCTTTTCTGTTACATACTTGTGCGGCGTATTGTTCGATCGGGGAATTATAATAATAATTAAAAGGAGAAAAACCATGAAGAAAAGAAGTTTTCTGTCGATTTTGCTTGTTTTTGTTATGATCGCAACAGTATGCCTGTTTGTTGGTTGTGACGAAGAAGAAACCAATGCGAAGATTGACGATGCTGTAGTTGAAGCTGTTGCTCAGGCTACAGAAAAAATCGAAACTGCTAAAGCTGAACTCACCGCTGCTATTGCTGCCAAGGCAGATCCTGCAACCTTGACCGCTAAGGCTGAAGAACTCAATGCAGCTATCGACGCTGCAAAGGCTGCTGCTACCACTGCAGATGCAGCCGTTAAGACTGAGATTGAAGCTGCCATCACTGCTGCTACCAAGGCTGTTGCTGATGCTGCTGCTACCAACCTCGAAACCGCTAAGACCGAACTCACCGCTGCTATCGCCAACAAGGCTGATGCTGCAACTCTGACCGCCAAGGCTGACGAACTCACTGCTGCTATTGAAACCGCTAAGACTGCTGCTACCACTGCTGCTACCGCTGCAGATGCTACTCTCAAGGCTGAAATTGAAGCTGCTATCACCACCGCTACCAAGGCTGTTGCTGATACCGCTGCTGCTAACCTTGAAGCTGCTAAGGGCGAACTCAACGCTCTTATTGCTAACAAGGCTGATGCTTCTGCAGTTACCGATGCTGTTTCTGAACTCGTAAAGCAGATCGCTACTGCTCAGAAGGCTGCTGTTGACACCGCTGCTACTGCTGCTACCGGTGCTGATGCTGCTCTCAAGGCTGATATTGAAGCTGCCATCAAAGCTCTTAAGGCTGAACTTGCTGATGCTGATGCAGCTATCGAGTCTGCTTACATCGCTATCGATGCATGGAATGAAGCTACCGAAGAAGTTATCGATATGCTCATCGAGCTTGAACTCGCGTATATCGATGTTATCGCTAACTCCGGCGATCTCAAAGACGTAGTAGAAGACGATCTCCTGGCTATCTACACTGACACCAAAGTAAGACTCTACCGTGCATACAGTGTTGATGCTGCTAACGAAGCTTATGACTACGCTCTCGCAGTTTTTGAAGGCGTTGTTGTTCTTGAAGGTGCATTCGAAGAATACACCGGTGACCACTACTATGATGTACAGTTGGATGCCATGGCAGATCTTTGGAACAAAGCTTTCGAAGATTTGATGAATGTTGAATTCACCACCGGTATCGACATTGATGCTATCAATAATATCGCCGGCGATCTCGTTGACGATCTTGCTGATGTTAAGACCAAGGCTGAACTCCTTATGGATGCCCTTACCACCGAAGGCTCTACCGTTGCTGACGTTGTTAAGAACGAAGCATGGGCAGAAGTACTTACCTCTGTAGCTACCGACCTCGGTGCTGAAAGCGATGAGCTCAAGGCTGACTGGGAAGCTCTTGCAGATGTTGTAGAACTCTATGAAGATCTTGCTGCGAGATACGATGCACTTACCACTGCTTACTTTGAAGCTGATCTTCTCAACGGCCAGGTTGCTGAACTTGTTGCTGACCTTGAGGCTATGAATGTCATCAGAGTTGCTTACCAGGATGATTACATTGCGATTACCGCCGCAGTTAAGACTTGGATTGAAACCTACTTCACCGACTTCGCTAAGGAAGGCGAAAACTATAACGTACTTGACCACGATGCAATTGCGGCTTATAAGGAACTCTACGACGAAAAGGTTGGTCAGTTTGTTGAAGCTGCTATCGCTACTGACGCCGCTATCGATGCTATCGGTACAGTAACCATCAGAAGTGAACAGGCTATCGATGCTGCTTACGATAGATACCTCGAATTCACTGACCTCCTCGCTACTCTTGAATTTATGTATGAAGATTTCCAGGTTCGTCCTACCGAAGTAATGCTTCAGGAAATTGGTGATGCTTACGATAAATTCGACGCTATCTGCGTTGCTGCTGAAGCTGCTTACGAAGAACTCGTTAAGCTCGACACCACCACCGTTACTATCTACAGTGGCGCTGATGTTAACGCGCTTGTTGAATGGTATGAAACCTACCTCGGCGTTGACGTTCTCGATGCTGAAAGCGTAATCGGTACTGAAGGTCTTATCGTTACCGAAGATGATCTTGCTGCAGCTAAGGCTCTTGTTGCTGCTTACGATGAACTCGTTGAAGCTAAGAACGCTGAAACCGCAGCTGTGATCGAAATGATCGGTGAAATCTATGCTGCACTCTCTCAGAGAGAAGCTGCTGACGCTGCTCAGGCTGCTTGGAGTGCATGGCTCCACGGTGACAACGCTCCCGAAGGCTACACCGCTGATCAGTTTGCTGCTGACGAAGGTGATGACACCTACGTTGTAACCAACTATTCTGAACTCAAGACCATTAGAAGAACCATCACTGATCTTGAAAAAGAATTTGCTGAACTTTCCACTAAGTTCGACCTCCTTAACAAGGTTGAAACCGACCTCGTTGATGAAACCGTTCGTGCTGACTACGCTGACTACGTTGCAATGGTTGAAGTTCACGTTGCTGACTTCGTTACTCGCAATGCCAACGAAGATCCCTTCACCGCTGATCAGTATGATCTCTTTGATCTTGCTCAGATCGAAATCGCTCAGGGCGCTGCAATTCAGAACGTAACCGAACTCCGTTACAATCCTATTGCTAACACTGTTGCTCTGATTGCTGACGAACGCGTATCTAAGGATATCATCGCTCGCGCTGACGCTGCTCTTGCAGTTGCAATTGATCAAATCAAGGCGATCGAAAGCACTGATCCCGCTGACTTCGAGGTTCCCACTCAGGCACTCGAACTCATCGAATGGACTGCTGTATGCTATGTAAACAACTTCATTGAAGGCAAGGCTAACAACTTCTACATTGCATATACTGCACTTCGTGACAGTCAGTCCGATCGTACCTTTGAACAGGAATTGGCATTCATTACTGAAACCTTCGAAAACGCTGTTGCTTAATTACAGCTAAGCAAAACTGAATATTTCAGTCAAAACAGGCGGCTCCGAATTTTCGGAGCCGCCTTCTTGTTTTGTGTTACAAGGATCGTTACTGATTGCCGTTCTTCAGGTCGTTTTCATACTTTTCGACCATCTTCTTTACCATCTGGCCGCCGATGGAGCCAGCCTGCTTGGAGGTGAGGTCGCCGTTATAGCCCTGCTTCATGGTAACGCCAACTTCGCTTGCGGCTTCCATCTTGAATCTGTCGAGAGCTTCTTTTGCTTCGGGTACGAGTTTTCTATTGTTCGATGCCATATGAGACACTACCTTTCTTTCATCAATCGTTATAAACCGGTTTATTCGATTGTGTTATCATCTATCTGAATTGAGTCGCGGAAAATAGTCTGATGTTTTGTTCGCGGTGGCAATTGCCATCACTTTTCTGCGGCTCTGTTTCTATTATCGACAGGATGCTATTTTGTATGTGTGTTAAATTTTGGTTTATAATTGACAAAAGAATCAAGATGATTTATAATGAAATGAGGGATAATCATTTTGAGATTGATTTTTCAGAAGAGAAAGGACTGTCTTATGCGTAAAACAAAAATTGTATGCACAATTGGTCCCGCGAGCGAGACCAAGGAAGTGATGATTGGACTTTGCCAAGCCGGTATGAATGTGGCTCGATTGAACTTTTCGCACAGCACGTATGCTGATCATCAGCGTCGTTTGAACGTTGTGAAAGAGGTTCGTGAGGAGTTAGGTCTTCCGATTGCAATCATGCTGGATACCAAAGGCCCGGAATATCGCATCAAAACCTTTGAAGGCGGAAAAATTCGTCTTTTGGAAGGCGATATTTTTACTTTTACCACCGATGAGATCGTTGGTAACTGCGAAAGGGTTTCTGTCAGCTACGCCAAACTTCCGGACGAGCTTTCGGTGGGGGATACTATCCTTCTCAACAACGGTCTTTTGTCTTTTACGGTTGAGAAGATCGAAGCGCGTGACATTGTCTGCCGCGTGATGTGCGGCGGCGAGCTGTCTGACCGCAAGAGCATGAGCTTCCCCGGTAAGGTGATCAAGCAACCGTATCTTTCTGAGCAGGACAAGGCGGACATCAAGTGGGGTGTTGACAACGGCGTGGATTATATCGCTTGTTCTTTTGTTTCCTGTCAGCAGGATCTTCTGGACGTTCGTGCATACCTGAAAGAAATTGGTGCTGCCGACATGGAGCTGATTGCCAAAATTGAGAATCAGTCGGGTGTTGACCATATTGAAGAAATTTGTGAATCCTGCGACGGTATTATGGTTGCTCGCGGAGACATGGGTGTGGAGATTCCGTTCGAGAATCTGCCTGCGATCCAAAAGAAGCTGATCACCAAATGCAGTATGCTCGGTAAACGCGTGATTACCGCAACCGAAATGCTGGAATCGATGATCAACAATTCGCGCCCCACGCGTGCGGAGATTTCAGATATTGCCAACGCGGTGTACGACGGCACGTCTGCCATCATGCTTTCGGGCGAGACAGCGGCAGGGAAGTACCCTGTATAATCTGTGAAAACCATGGCGAAAATCGCCGAAACCACCGAACAAAACATAAACTATAAAAAGCGTTTCCACAATGCGGATTTTAAGATTCGCAACATGACCGATGCCATTTCGCATTCGACCTGCGGCATGGCGATCGATATTGATGCCAAAGCAATTGTGGCTTGTTCGCTTTCAGGTATGACGGCACGCATGGTATCGCGTTTCCGCGCGCCTGTTTCGATTATTGGCTTGACCACCAATGAAAGTACCTGGAGAAAGTTGGCGCTTTCCTGGGGCGTTATTCCCGCCATGTGTGAGACCTTCACCTCGACCGACGTTTTGTTTTATACTGCCAAGAAGATTGCGATGAGCGAGCTTGGTCTAAACAAAAAAGACCGTATTGTCATCACGGGCGGTGACATTACGGGCCGTTCGGGAAACACCAATCTGATTAAAATTGAAGAAATTTGATTTGTGAATTCTTTGTAAATATAACAAAAAACTTGCAATGAAACAGGAAGTTGTTTGTTTATATAATGTGAAGAGAATTTGAAATATCTTTTCCCATCGAAAAGTCAAAAATTTGAAAAAAACACTTGACAAATTTCGCGGGGGGGGGGGTATAATAAAATGAATATTTTTACACTTAAAAGGAGAATGATTATGAAAAACAAACTAATGATTTTGCTTCTTGTTCTTGTGGCGCTTGTGGTTACCCTTGCCGCTTGCGGCGAGTCGGCTGCAAACACCAATCCTCTTGAAGGTGACGACGCTAAGGCTGCGTATGATTTCGTCTCTAAAAAAATGAACGGGCTTGGCGGTTTTGAAGCGGACATGATTGAAGCAAGCGCCTATGGCGACGAGACCTCGTCGATGGAAATGGACGTGAAGATCAATCTGACGGGCGGCAAAAAAGGTGTTATCACAACCGAGCTTGACGGCGAAGGTTCTCTTATTGACATGACCTATATTGACGGCACGGTATATTGCCTGATGAAGTCGTCGGGTATGGAGATCAAATACAAGAGCAGCGCTTCCTCTTTGACTGCAGGCTTTGACGAGCTTTTTGCAACGTTTGAAGAAGAGGATGATGATTTTGCTTCTGTTGAATTTGTCAGCCGCGAAAACGGTGTGTACGTGCTGAAGGCAACAGCTACCGAGGAAACTGCGCTTGAAATCATTATGAATGACTTTGAGGACGCGGAGATGGATGCTTCTGACTTTAGCAATCTTTCGCTGACGATGACTGTTGAGTGCGACGCTGACGGTTACGTGACCAAGATGATGCAGACACTTTCTTGCACCGTTGAAGGAGAAGTGTACACCAGAACCACATCTTGCACATATAAGAATATCGGCACGCTCCCTGAAATCACAGCTCCCGCCGATGCCGATTCTTATATGAACATGGATGAATGACATAGTTTATGAAAAGCAAACTGATTCTTTTCATTTTGGTGCTTGTTGCACTTGTGGTTACCCTTGCCGCTTGTGACGGCGAAGCCGAAACCACAACGGCGCCTGCTGTTTCAACAACAGTTCCCGCAACCACCACAGCCCCTGTGACTACCACGCCCCTTGACGGAGACGATGCTATGGCGGCGTATGAATACGTTTTTCAAAAAATGAAGGCACTTGGCGGTTATGAAGCAACGGTTACCGAAGAACACGATCTTGGACTGCAAGAAACCCGAGTAAAATCTACCGTCAAGATCAATCTTCTGGATGGTAAAAAGGGCTTTGTTTCCAGTCGGGTGAACAAAGAATACGAGTCGGTTGATATGACCTATCTTGATGGCGTTGTTTACTGTCTGGTGAAATCCACCGGTGTGAACGTAAAGTATAAAACAACCGATCGCGCTACGACGCTTGCCTTTGAAAAGCTTTTTGCGGAGATGGAAGAGGAAAACAAGCCGGTGACGGCGGCGTTTGTGAAACGAGAAAGCGGAGAGTGCCGCTTTCAGGCGACCTTTGACAAGGCAGTGGGACGAAAGCTTGTGTACGAAATGTATGAAGGCGTGAGTCTTTCGGCGTTTTCGGATATTGGCTATTCTGTTGAATTCGAATGCAATGCGGATGGCTATATAACTTACATGAAATATAAGCTCTTTTTTACGGTAGACGGTGCGTCTTGTTCGTATATCACCGAGACAACATATCATAACGTTGGGTCAGTTCCCGAGATTTCTGCCCCTGCCGACGCTTCTTCCTACGTGGACGAAAGCGAACTTGAATGAGTAATAGGAGATGGAACATGAAAAGCAAACTGATTCTTCTCATTTTGGTGCTTGTTGCACTTGTGGTTACCCTTGCCGCTTGCGGCGGTACTGCTGAAACCACAGCCAATGAAACCACAACAGTGCCTGTTGTGACAACCACCCCGCTTGACGGAGACGATGCCATGGCGGCATATGAATACGTTTCCGAAAAGATGAACGCGCTCAAAGGCTTTGAAGCTACGCTGATCGAAGAACAAACTGTTGGTTTTAACAATACCAAGCTGGAAATGGTTGCGAAGATCAATCTTCTTGACGGTAAAAAGGGCTTTATCAGCACAAAGCTTGATGACAAAGGCAGTACGCTGGATATGACCTACATTGATGGCGTCGTTTATTGCCTGATGAAATCGCCAGGCGTGGAAATGAAGTATAAGACGCAAGAAGAGTCTCTCATTAACAGTTTTGAGGAAATGTTCAACAGCTTTGAAGAGGTTGAAGAAAGCAAAATCGAGTCGGTTTCATTTGGCGAACGTGAAAACGGCGTTTATACCTTGACGGCGACGTTTGCTAAAGAAAAGGCGCTGGATGTTCTCATGAAGCAATATGAAGAACTCGGTATTGATGAGTCGGCTCTCACTGATATCCAATGTACGGCAGAGATTATCTGCAATGCCGACGGTTACGCAACCCGTGTGACACAAAAGATCACGTACACCCTGCAGGGCATGGCTTGCTCGGTCATTTCGGACGGTACTTACATCAATGTTGGTACACTCCCCGAAATTACAGCTCCCGCGGATGCATATTCCTATGTGAACAGGGATGAAATGGAATAAAAAATGATTGCACGTTCCCATCGCGAAGCCAAAAAATGAAAGAATTACTTGACAAATTTCGCGGGGTAGGGTATAATAACGTGAATATTCTTACGATTAAAAAGGAGATTATTATGGAAAACAAAACACTTGAGCAACATGAGAATATGATTGCGGGCATTGCCGGCGCATTTCTCTTTTCACTGGCGGGTGCCGTCATTTACTTCCTGCTGTATATGGTTGGCTACATAGCTTCAATCAGCGGTCTTGTTGGCGCGGTATGCGCGATCAAGGGTTATGCCATCTTTTCCAAAAAGGAAACCATCAAGGGCATTGTGATTGCCTCTGTGATTTCGCTTTTGGTGATGGTGCTGGCTTGGTATTTCAGCATTTCGTATGAGATTTACGATAGCTACCAAACTTCTTTTGCCAATGGCGAAGTGGATTTCACCGTAAGCTTTATTGAGGCAGTTCGTGTAACACCTGATTTCTTGGAGATACCTGACGTTGGTGCCTCCTGCTTCAAAGACCTTGGCATCAGCCTTTTGTTCTGCGTGATCGGTTCGGGAAGTTATGTTTTCACAAAGATCAAAAACGCCAAGAAACAGCCTGTGAGCGAGCCTGTTGCCCCTGCATCTGAGGAGGTAAAGGAAACCACCGAAGAAGTTGCCGAAGACAACGTGGCGGAATAATTGGTTAAAATAAAAAAGGAGCTTCCAACGAAGCTCCTTTTTGTTATGCTGTTAAAATACAATGTCGCTATCCTTGATGCAACGGAAGCCGTTCTTTTCGAGAAGCTCAACCGTTTTCGCGTTGTTTTCTACGCGAATGATGATATATGCCTTCTCCTCTTTGATGGCGAGGAAATCGTACATATATTCAATGTTGATCAGCGCATCGTCAAGAAGGCGAAGCAGGCGGGCAAGACCGCCGACCTTATCGGGGACTTCCACACCGACAACTTGATTGATGGTGACCACGAAATTCTTTTCCTGGAGCACTTTTTTGGCTTCTTCAGGATTCTTTACGATCAGGCGGAGTATGCCGAAGTCGGTGGTGTCTGCAATGGTGAGCGCGCGGATATCAATGCCTGCTTTGGCAAGCACTTCCACGATGCCGGACAGGGTCCCTTGCTTGTTTTCAACAAAAACCGAAAGCTGACTGATGGTCATAATCCATACCAACCTTTCTTTGCTTTTATGCGTTGTAGCCGAGCGAGAATGCTTTTTCGTTGATCTCTACGAATTTGGGAGCTACGGTATTTTTGATAGCGGCAATCCACTTTTCATAGGGAATGGGGAGATACTTGGCAAGTCTGCCCATAAGGGCGATGTTCACCGCTTTGGAAGAGCCTGCTTCCTTGGCGAGCGAGAGGGCATCAAACGCATCGACAAAAGCGCCCTTGGCTTTTAAGGAGTCAAGAACATCAGAGGGGTAAGTCGCCGCGCCGATGATCACAGGCATAGGATCGATTTCTTGTGTGTTGACGATTACCTTGCCGTCTTTTGAAAGATAGCTTGCGTAGCGCGCGCCTTCGATCTTTTCAAACGAAACGATGAAATCGGCTTCACCCTCGTCGATGATGGGGGAGGTGACTTTTTCGCCGAAACGAACGTAGGTGACAACCGAGCCGCCGCGCTGGCTCATGCCGTGGACTTCGGATACTTTTACATCGTAGCCTTCGTTAACAAGGAGCTTGCCGAGCAACTTGCTGGCAAGAAGACTGCCCTGACCGCCGACACCGACGATCATCAGATTGGTGGTTTTGGTATTCATGGTGTTTCCTCCTTATTTGCCGATGGCGTCAAAGTGGCAAAGCTGTTCGCAAACGTCACAGCCGACACAAAGGGTGGGGTCAATTTTGGCTTTGTTGTTCTTGATGCTGATCGCGGGACAACCGAGCTTCATGCACATCTTGCAGGTGCGGCACTTATCGGGGTCGATCACGAGAGCAGGGGCTGCTTTTACGCTCTTCAGAAGCACGCAAGGACGACGGGAAATGATGACCGAAGGTCCTTCATAAGCGAGTTCTTCTTTGAGCACCTTATCACAAGCGGCAAGGTCATAGGGGTCAACCACGCGGACTCTTTCAATACCAACGGCGTGGCAGAGGGTTTCAAGGTCGATCTTGGCAGCAGGGTCACCCTTGATATTATACCCTGTGGTGGGGTTTTGCTGATGGCCTGTCATACCGGTGATGGAGTTATCGAGAATGATCACGGTAGAGTTGGAGGCGTTGTATGCGATGTTGACAAGACCTGTGATACCCGAGTGCATAAAGGTGGAGTCGCCAATGACGGCAACAGTCTTGCCTGCGTTTTTGTTATCGGTGGCTTTGTTGAAGCCGTGAATGCCCGAAACTGATGCGCCCATGCAGAGGGTGGAATCCACTGCCGAAAGGGGAGCAACGGCGCCGAGGGTGTAGCATCCGATGTCGCCGATGACGGTGATCTTGTTCTTTGAGAGGGTATAGTACATACCGCGGTGAGGGCATCCTGCGCACATCACGGGAGGACGCACGGGGATGGCTTCATCAAGCGTATAGCCTTCCTTCACGGGAAGACCGAGTGCCTTTGCCACGGTGTTCTGCGAGAATTCACCGATCATGGAGAACAGGTTTTTGCCTTCCACTTCCACGCCGATGTTTTTGCAGTGTGTTTCGATCACAGGGTCAAGCTCTTCGCATACGATCACGCGCGAAACGCCGGCGGCGAACTTTTTGATTCTTTCAATAGGCAGAGGATTGACCATACCGAGCTTTAAGATGCTGACAGAGTCGCCTGCCACTTCTTTGACGTACTGGTAAGCCGTACCCGAGCAGATGACGCCGATCTTGGCACCGTCAACAAGTTCTTCGCGGTTGAAATCGGTGGTTTCGGCAAGGGCAGTGAGCTTGGCTGTGCGCTCTTCCACAAAGGGATGGCGCTTCTTGGCATTGCCGGGCATCATTACGTACTTGGCAATGTTCTTTTCGTAAGGCTTTTCGGGAATGGCGACCGGCTCGCCTTCTTTCACGATGCTCTGGGAGTGCGCAATTCTTGTGCAGGTACGGAAGAGAACGACGGTGTCGTATTCTTCCGAAAGCTCGTAAGCGCGCTTGGCAAAAGCGAGAGCTTCGGCAGAATCGGCAGGCTCAAGCATGGGAACTTTGGCGGCAATGGCATAGTGACGCGAGTCCTGCTCGTTTTGCGAGGAGTGCATGGCAGGGTCATCGGCAACGCAGATGACCATACCTGCGTTCACGCCTGTGTAAGAGAGGGTGAAAAGCGGGTCAGCCGCTACGTTAAGGCCAACGTGCTTCATGGCGCAAGCCGAACGAACACCGGCAAGAGCAGCGCCAAATGCTGCTTCACAAGCAACCTTTTCGTTGGGCGCCCATTCGCAGGTGATGGCATCGTTTTTAGCGGCAAACTCGGTAATTTCGGTAGAAGGAGTGCCGGGATAGCTTGAAATGAAGCGGCAGCCGCCTTCAAAAAGACCGCGGGCAAGCGCTTCGTTTCCGATCATCAGTTTTTTCATGAGTGAGAAGGAGTCCTTTCCTTAAAGTATATGAAATATATGTAGAATTTCTTAACATATAATATACTATTATAGCACAAACGGCTTGTTTTTTCAAGCGAATTTTGCGAAAATGTAAGAGTTTTTAGCGGCTTTCGTAATACGCGCGGCGGTACTCGTTGGGCGTGCAGTTTTTGTAGCGCTTGAAAATGCGGGTGTAATAGGAAAGTGAGCTGAAGCCAACGTCGCAAGCAATTTCAAGAATGCTCTTTTCACTCGTGGCGAGCATTTTTTCGCTCTTGCAGATACGCACAAAATTGAGATAATCGACAAAGCTTGAGCCGCTTGCGCGTTTGAAGACGCGGCAGAAATAGGAGGGGTTTAAGTTTTGCTCTTTTGCCACGTCGTCAAGGGTGATATTCTGTGCATAGTTTTCGTCAATATAAGAAAGCGCGGGCAGGATCTTTTTGATGTCAGCAGAATAAACGCTGTTGCTTGCCGAAAGTGCGCCCTCACGGCAGAGCAAGGCGATAATGGAGTATGTGGCACCTTTGATGTAAAGGTCAAAGGCTTCCTCTTGCTTTTGTTCTTCCTCCAAGGCTCGTGCAATTGTGTCATACAGGGCTTGGTTTTTGAAGATCGCAAAGGGAAGGTCTGCGTTACGGACAAAGCGGTTGAAGTATTTGCCGGTGTTGTTGCTGTCACCAAGATACTGCTCGGGGCGGAATTGGATCAACGTGTAGGCGCAGCTGCTGTTCTTTACGTAGGTTGCGTGCGGAATGCGCGCTGAGAAAAAGAGAACGTCTCCTTTTTGGCAGTGGTAATGCTTACCGCTGACGACGCAAAAAAGCTCCCCTTCGGTAATCGCAAGGAGCTCGATCTCGTCGTGGTAATGCAAATCGCTTAGGGTTGCTGTTTTTAATTCTTGGGATTTGTGTGTTTTGAGTAAGATGCCTGCGCCCGGGATGTTGTTTTTGATCAGTTCGTTTTTCATGTTCCGTCCTAAAAAAGTCAAAATCGTACAATAATATGTGAATATCGTTATAGACAACGACTATGAAATATGGTATAATTTATTATATCATAATGGCAGATACTTGTCAATATTGCTCAAAAATAAAATATAAAAGGAGAACAATTATTATGGCAGAAAAAAACAATCTGGATGCGTTCAAAGAAGATCAGACCGTTGAAGTGATCGACACGACCAAAAAGCTGAAGGTTGGTATCATTGGTACCGGTTGGATCGCAGGCTCGCATATTGCCGAATACAAGAGAATGGACGATGTTGAAATTGTTGCAGGCGCAGACCTTGTTCCCGGCAAGGCAGAAGATTTCTTCAAGAAACACGGTATTGAAGGCGCTCGTTGCTATCCTGACCATGCTTCCATGCTGGATGCGGAAGAGCTCGACGCTGTCAGCATTTGTACCTATAACAGAACACACGCAGAATGTGCGATTTATGCGCTCAAGAAGGGCGTACACGTGCTTCTTGAAAAGCCGATGTGCGTAACCCTTGACGAAGCCGTTGAAATCTGCAAGGCTGAAAAAGAAAGCGGCAAGATCCTTTCGATCGGCTTCCAGCCCCGTTTTGACCCCAACATGAAGATGATCAAGAAGATCGTTGAATCGGGCGAGCTTGGCGATATTTACTACATTCAGACCGGCGGCGGCAGAAGACGCGGTATTCCCGCTCCCTTCGGCACCACATTTATTGAAGACAAGACCGCAGGCGTTGGCGCAATGGGCGATATCGGCTGCTATTCTCTCGATATGGTGCTGAACGCCATCGGCTATCCCAAGCCTTTGACCGTTACCGGCTACAAATCTGCCTTCTTTGGTAAAAATCCTGCATATTGGACGGCAGAAAACAAGCCTGCGGCTTACGCAGACCTCTTCTCGGTTGAAGATTTTGCGGCAGGTTTTATCCGTCTTGAGGGCGGCATCATGCTCGACTTCCGTATTTCCTGGGCAATGCATCTCGACACCCCCGGTGATACCGTGATCCTTGGTACCAAGGGTGCGCTCCGCATTCCTTCCACCGAATGCTGGAACGGCTCGGTTGGCGGTCCTATGAAGATCTATCACGAAGTGGCAGGCTCGGGCGTTGTCACTGAAATTCCGATTCTTCGCGACCATTCGAAGGGCTGCTTCTATAACAAGATCCGTTCCTTCCTGAACGCGATCAAGGATGGCGGTACCGCTCCCGTTCCGTCCAGCCAGATCATCATCAACCAGGCAATCATCGACGGTATCGTGAAATCGAGCGAGCTCGGTCACGAAATTGCGATTGAGATTCCCGAAATTTAAGTCTGTAAGGAGTTTTGTTTGAAAGATAAATCTTTCAAACGCGTTTTGTGGCTTTCGCCACCGAACCGATGGCGATTTTGCTTCGCAAAACCAGCCCCAATTCCGCACGAAAGGAAGCTTCGCAAGGCGAAAGCTAAGGTTATATATATGAAAAAGTTTGGTGTTGGCGTACAGCTTTACAGCGTACGCGGCGACATGGATAAAGATTTTGAAGGCACTTTGAAAAAGGTTGCCGATATGGGCTACGAATACGTGGAGTTTGCCGGCTACTACGGCAAAACATCCGAAGAGATCAAAGCGATTCTCGATAAACTTGGCTTAAAGTGCATCTCGGTGCATCAGGGTGTTGAGTTTTTTGATAAAGACCCGCAGGCAGGCGTTGATTTCTTAAAAGGCTTTGGCGTAAAATACGTTGCCATTCCGTGGTATGACAAGAGAAAGCTTGAAAACGATGAAACCTGGGCTGCTGCATCGGCAAAATTCAATGCCGTATCGGCACTCCTTCAGAAAAACGGCATGAAGCTTCTTTACCACAACCACGATTTTGAGTACAAGAAGCTGCCCGACGGCAGATACATTCACGATCGCATTATGGCAGATGTTGACGGTCTTGACCCGGAATTTGACACCTGTTGGGTGCATTATGCGGGCATTGACCCCACGAAAGTGATCAAGGATTACAGCGGCAGAGTTGACGTTGTGCATCTGAAGGATTTTGCTTGCAAGAATCTTGGCGGCGGTCCTGTGTATGCTTTGATCAACGAAGACGGCAAGGCACAGGGCGGCGGCGACAAGGCGGAAAGCGGCTTTGAATACCGTCCGCTTGGCATGGGACTTCAAGACGTGCCCGCGATCCTTGCGGCGTGCGAAGCTGCCGGCACTGAATACGTGATCGTAGAGCAGGACGAATCGAAAGACCGTCCTCCCATGGAAGCGATCGAAATCAGCCGCAAGTATCTTGCTTCGTTAGGTCTTTGATTTTTCAAAATACCCTCGTAGCCATACGAGGGTATTGAACTGTGAATGATAGGAGAAACAATATGAAACTTGGTGTTATGAATCCCATTATCAGCAATCTTTCCTTTGAAGATGCGCTGAAATATCTTTCTTCTCTCGGTGTGCAGACGATTGAGATCGGTGCGGGCGGTTATCCCGGAAACGCACACCTGAAGCCTACAGAGCTTCTTCCGTATCCTGAAAAGATCGCGGCATACAAAAAGCTTGTTGCCGACTACGGTCTTGAGATTTCGGCAGTCAGCTGTCACGGCAACCCTTTGCATCCGCAAAAGGCGATTGCTGAAAAGTTCGACAAAGAATTTCGCAATGCGATTTTGATGGCAGAGGCGCTTGGTGTTGATACGGTGATTGGTTTTTCGGGTTGCCCCGGCGACTGCGAAAACTCTCTTTACCCCAACTGGGTGGTCTGCCCTTGGCCGGATGACAATCTTAAGATCCTCGATTGGCAGTGGAATGAAAAGATCATTCCGTATTGGACAGAGGTTGGCGCGTTTGCGAAAGCACACGGCGTGAAGATTGCCTTTGAAATGCACCCCTCCTTTGCGGTGTACAATCCCGAAACGCTGCTGCGTTTGCGTGAGGCTGTTGGCGACGTGATCGGCGCGAACTTTGACCCCTCGCACCTCTTCTGGCAGGGCATTGATCCTGTGGAAGCTATCCGCGCACTCAAAGGCGCGATCTACCACTTCCATGCGAAGGATACCTGCATCAACGAGCGCAACACCGCCATCAACGGTGTGCTTGACACCAAGAGCTACGGCGATATTGAAAACCGCTCGTGGGTCTTCCGCACGGTAGGCTACGGTCACGGCAAAGAGGTCTGGAACCGCATGGTGAGCATGCTTAAGACCACAGGCTACAACGGCGTGCTTTCAATCGAGCACGAAGATGGTCTGATGACCTCCAAAGAAGGACTGGAAAAGGCAGTTGCTTTCTTAAAAGACGTTATCATTTTTGACGACGGCGGCGCTTCCGGCTGGTTCTGATAAAAGAAGAACAAAACAGCACCCTGCGGGGTGCTGTTTTGCGTTGGTGGGGGAAAATGTGTTGCCATTCGGTAGGGATTGGCGCCCTCGACAACCCGAGAACGATCAAATATTGTGAAATGGGAATTGATTATCAAACGGGTCGTCGCCCTGAAAGGGCAAGCGTCAGACCCCTGCTACCGTGTCTCATCTAAAATTTTACATTTGTCAATTCCGCGAGATCCGACCGCTAAAACGGTCGCCCTGCGCTTCGCTTGGGTTTCGACTGCGTCCCGCCCGCTGTCATCCTGAGTGAAGCGAAGCGGAATCAAACCCGAAGCGTACGCGTAGGGCTTGGGATCTCGGGCGGGCCTCCGCTCAAGATGACACGCGGAGGTACAGCGTGCACGTCTTTTGCGAACATGGCTATGTGTGGAGATTATGCACATGGGTAGGGCGGCAGCAAGCCACCGCCCTACATCCATGTGTTTTTTGGTGAAAAATTTGAGGTGGTGCAAACTCGCTCGGTTGACAAAATGCGGCGTGTATGGTATAATAAGAACAAAGGTAAAATGTATTGCTGTTTTGGATTCTGAGTTTCAGGTTTGCTACATAACAGGAGGTAATATATATGTATATCAAAATAATTGTTTCAGCAATTTGTCTTCCAATTTGTATGTCGCTGTTGTTTTCATTAATACAACAAGCCAAAACTACGACAGAACACAGATCGTCTGACGATAATTTTACAATCAAGCTTTCGCCAGTCATGTTTGTAGTCGGAGTTTTGGGCGTTATAACAGCAACGGCGGTTATGTTGGGTTTTACATTTCTGTCAAATGAAAAGCCACACTATATCTTCTATATCGTCTTTGGTTCGTTTTTCTTGCTCGGTGCATATTTGGCAATAAGAACTTTGACTTTTAAGGTTGTTGTCAAAGGAGATCAAATAACCGTTTATTCTGCTTTGAAAAAGCCGTATACATTTACTTTCAGCGAAATTGTTTCAGCCGTACGTCATGTCAAACCCAATCAAATCAAGACCGAGAGCATCGTTATCAAAACCGCAAACGGTAAAAAGTTGACCGTAGGAAGTGTCGAAGAAGAATACGAAAGGTTTTCCAAACGAATCCGGGCAGAAGTCAGCAAACAATATTTGGTCGGATTTAAGAAATATTAAGTTCCGGCATGGATATAGTTTTTGACAATTGCCTTTGGGCGACAATAACACAAACAGCACCCCGTGGGGTGCTGTTTTCATGTTATGCAAGTTCTTTTTTGCCTGTATAGAGCTCGTAATATCTGCCTTTCATGGCGAGCAGCTCGTCGTGGGTGCCGCGCTCGATGATCTTGCCGTCTTCAAGTACCATGATGGCGTTGGCGTTACGCACGGTGGACAAGCGGTGCGCGATCACGAAGGTGGTGCGGTTTTTCATCAGGCGTTCCATGCCGTGCTCGATATGGCGCTCGGTACGGGTATCGACCGAGCTTGTGGCTTCGTCAAGCACGAGGATGGGGGCTTGGGAAATGGCGGCGCGCGCGATGTTTAAGAGCTGTCTTTGACCCTGCGAAAGTCCTGCGCCGTTGCCTTCAAGGACGGTATCGTATCCTTTTTCCAGGCGCATGATGAAGCTGTGGGCGCTTGCGGTCTTGGCGGCTTCGATGACTTCTTCATCGGTGGCATCGGGTCTGCCGTAGCGGATATTCTCGCGCACCGTGCCTGTGAAGAGGTTGGTATCTTGCAAAACCATGGCCACGTTGCGGCGCAAGAATGCACGGTCAATTGATCTTATATCGTAGCCGTCGATCGTGATTGAGCCCTCGCCGATGTCGTAGAAGCGGTTCAACAGGTTGGTGACGGTGGTTTTACCGGCACCTGTTGAGCCGACAAAGGCGATTTTCTGACCGGGTTTTGCGTAAAGGGAAATGTCGGTCAGGATCTTTTTGTCTGCCTTATAGCCGAAATCGACCTTATCCATGATCACAAAACCGTCGAGGTGGTCGGGTGTTTTGTCTTCAAAGCTGTTCGGATTTTCATCCCCAAACGCAATGGGGTCAGCGCCCTCTTCGCCTTCGGCAGGGGCATCGATCACGGCAAAGACGCGTTCTGCGCCTGCAAGGGCGGCAAAGAGCATACTTGTTTGCTGCGAGATCATGTTGATCGGCATAGAGAACTGACGTGAGTAGCCTGCAAAGACGGTGAGCGCACCCGGTGTCATGCCGCTTAAGACCATGAGAACGCCGCCGACGCCGATCGTGACGCCGTAGCAGATCATGGAAATGTTGTGCATGATCGGGCCCATGACACCGCCCCAGAATTGCGCTTTGAACTGCTTATCGCGCATATCGTTGTTCAGCTCTTCAAATTCTTCCACGCATTCATCCTCGTGGTTGAAGACCTTGATGACCTTTTGGCCTGTGATGGTTTCTTCCATATAGCCGTTCACAGCGCCAAGTGCTGCTTGCTGACTGCTGTAATATTTGGAGGAGCGCTTGGCAACCATGGCGGCTCCCAACATGAGAAGCGGGAAAAACAGCACGGTCACGACGGTTAAGATCCAGCTTGTGGTGATCATGAAAACGAATGTGCCGAGCAGGCTGATGATGCCTGAAACGAGCGAAGTGAGCGAGTTGTTCAGCATCACGTCGATGTTATCAACGTCGTTGGTGAAGCGTGACATCAGCTCTCCTGTGGGATGCGAGTCGTAGTAGCGCACCGAGAGGGTTTGGAGTTTTGTGAACAAATCGTTCCGGATCTTTTCCACCGAACCGAGCGAGATTGAAAGCATCAGTCTTGCTTGCAAGTAACTGCACAGCACACCCACAAGGTAAATGATAGCAAGGATGGCAATGGCGGTGAAGACGTACGCAAGCACAGGGCTATTGATGAAGCTGCCCAAGGGGTCAACAAAGCTTGATACAAAGCGGTCGGCAATGCGTTCGGGGAAACTTGGGTCGATCGGCGCATCGGGCTTGACGGCAAGGGTTAAGTGGTTGATGATCGGCGCGAGCATATACGAGCCGAGCAGGGTGGTAACGGTGGATGTGATCATGCAGAGGAAGACGAGCACAAAACGTCCTTTGTAGGGGGATAGATATTTCAGAATACGGGCGATTGTGCCTTTGGTGTTTTTCGGCTTGCCTTTGGCGCGCATATGGCGGTTGCCGGGTCTGCCGTGACCGCCCGGACCGGGTCTGCCCATTCCGCTATGACCGGAGGCTGTGCTGTTATATTGCTTTTGAAGCTGTTCGAGTGTTCTTGCCATATTACACACCCTCCTTTTTACGCATATCGGCTTGCGATTCGTAGATCTCAAGATATTCGGGGCAGTTTACAAGGAGTTCGTCATGCTTGCCCATGCCGACGATTTTGCCCTCGTTCATTACGATGATCGAATCGGCATCCATGACCGATCCAATGCGCTGAGCGATGATGATCTTGGTGGATGCCTTCAACTCCTCGCGGAAGGCACGGCGAATCTGTGCCTCGGTGGCGGTATCGACCGCCGAGGTCGAGTCGTCTAATATGATGATCTTTGGCTTTTTGAGAAGTGTTCGTGCAATGCAAAGGCGCTGACGCTGACCGCCCGACACGTTTCTGCCACCGCGCTCTAAGAGACTGTCGTAGCCATCGGTGAAGGATGTAACGAACTTATCCGCCTGCGCGCTTGCCGCCGCTTCGCGGAGTTCTTCATCGGTGGCGTTGGGATTACCCCAACGCAAGTTTTCGGCAATGCTACCCGAGAACAGGGTGTTCTTTTGCAGCACCATGCCCACGCCGTCGCGCAGGTTGACGAGGGAATAGTCTTTGACATTCACGCCATCCACAAGCACCTCGCCCTCGTCAACATCGTAAAGACGGGGGATGAGCGAGACAAGCGTGGTTTTGCCGCAGCCTGTTGAGCCGATGATGCCGACCGTGCTGCCGGGCTCGATGGTGAGATCAATGTGGTTCAGAACGCTTTCTTCACTGTGTTTATAATAACGGAAGGATACGTTTTTGAATTCGATCTTGCCTTCGGTGAGGGTCAGATCGGGATGCTGTGCGTCTTTGTCGGTGAGATCGACCTCTTCGTCAAGCACCTCGCGGATACGGCGTGCGGAAGCGAGCGCACGGGAGGAGAACATCAAAAGCATGGTGACAGTCATCAAAGAGGAGAGAATCTGCGTGGTGTAACTGATAAATGCCGAAAGGTCGCCGATCTCCATGCCGAAATCCAAGACGATCGAGCCACCGAACCAAATGACGGCAAGGACTGTGAAGTTCATGACAAGTGACATGATGGGGGAGATGAAGATCATCAGCTTCATGGCGGAATAGCCCGCGTCTTTCAGCTCGCTGTTGGCGGTTTTGAACTTTTCCACCTCATAGTCCTCGCGCACGAAGCTTTTGACCACACGCACGTTGGTGATGCTTTCCTGTACGGTGGAGTTCAGCGCGTCGATCTTTTTCTGCTGTCTGGAAAAGCGGAAAAAGCCTGTTTTGATGATGAGTCCGACGGTTAAAAGCAACAGCGGAATCGAAACGGCAAGTACCACCGAGAGAGAGGGCTTTAGGGAGATCGCCATAATCAGAGCGGCAATCAGCATACCGGGCGCTCGAAGCGCCATGCGAAGGAGCATGTTGACAAAGTTCTGAAGCTGTGTGACGTCGTTGGTAAGGCGTGTGACCAGTGAGCCTGTGGAGTATTTGTCGATACTCGAAAACGAGTAGGTCTGCACCTTGGCAAAGGCATCGGCACGCAGGTCTGCGGCAAAATTGACCGAGGCTTTCGCACCAAAATAAGCGCCGCCAACGCCGCCTACCATCATAACGGCGGCGGTGAGTATCATAAGACCCATCACGCCAAGGCTTGAGCCAACGGTGAGTTCCCCGCGGTTGGCATGGTTAATGACAACGGCAAGCAACTTGGGCATGACCACTTCGCCGATGACTTCAATGATCATGCAAAGCGGTCCGATGATAAAGAAGGGGAGATAGGGGCGTATGTATTTCATCCAACGGTTCATCTTTCGTCCTCCTTGTTCTCCTCACAAAGTGAGGTGAGGTTTTGTTTCATGCGGGAAAGGCAAGAGAAGAGAATAGCGCGCTCGTCGGGCGAGAGTCCTTCGAGCATTCTTTCGTCCACACTTTCAAAAAGCGTTTTGGTTTCGTCAAGTATGGTCTTGCCTTTTTCGGTGATGGCAATGCGGTTACAGCGTGTGTCGCCATCGTCGGTTTTTCTTGTGATATAGCCGTCTTTTTCCAGCTTTTTCAAGCTGTTTGCCACGGCGGCGGGGCTGATGTCAAAGCGAGCGGCGATTTCTTTTTGCGAGGGCATGACTTCACAGCGAGACAGATGCACAAGAAGTCGGTGCCCACTGTGATGGATCTTCATGCCGCGCACCGCATTTTCAATCACGCGGTGGTGCATTTTGCCTGCCGCGATAAATTCGTGAACC
>JAFXJX010000095.1 GCA_017532025.1 Clostridia bacterium
GAATGAGCACGCAAACCGAGGTTCAGAATCCTGCCGAAATTTTGCAAGGAACGTCATCCGACGTTCCTCTTTTTGTTCTCGCACACAAACCGATTCTAAACCTTGTATTTGCTTTGCAAATACCAAGGTTTGCGAATGGAGAACAAACAAATATAGTGAATGAGGACGCAAACCGAGGTTCAGAATCCTGCCGAAATTTTGCAAGGAACGTCATCCGACGTTCCTCTTTTTGTTCACGCACACAAACCGTTTTTCTCAAATCCTACCGGGTACGGTTGATTTTTGTGGTTGTATAATTTTGGTTTATTGTCTCGAATTGTGTAAAAGATTTGGTAATATGCACAAAAAATAAAAAAATTCTTGTTGAAGTTTTCTTTTGGATATTTAAAAATACAACGATCGATTGTAATATTTTCATGTTTTACAAATAATATATTGACATTTGCGCTAAGACATTGTAAAATATAATCAAATAATGCCCTTGAAAACCAATTATTTTGGGCAAATTATATGGAGGTTATTATGAAAAGAACATTAGCTATTCTTCTTGCCATCGCGATTCTTGCTTGTTCGATTCCTGCTTTTACGCTGGTTTCGTTCGCAGAAGGTGAAGACAAAAACATCGACGGTCTGAATGCTAAGATTTATCAGCTTGTTGCAAAGCCTGATGTAATGCCTTACAGCCACGACCGTTACTACGACATTGTTGGAACTTCTTCCGACAGAAATCCCCGTTGTAGCTTTGACGATACTGTCAGATTTGCCAACGCACTCCCCACACTGATGGCAACATCTAAGATTGACCATGGTCACGATGCTACCGGTCTTACCGGTCTTGACGGCATTTTCGGTGCTGACGGCTATCTCATGAAGTGGGAAGGCACCGTAACCGCTCCTGCAGGCAATTATACCTTTGTCGGTCGCAAGATCGATAACGGCTTCCTCGCTTATGTTGACCAGAACGGTAACGGTCAGTTTGAAGCGGGTGAAGTTTACTACGACTATGCTTCCCCCAATCATTGGTTTGATGGCGGCGAAGACAGACTCGTTTCTCAGCAAGGCGCATTCCACCTTGATGAAGGCAAGGCAACTGCCATTCAGATGTGGTACTACGAAGCTGACGGCGGCGAAGCTTGCCAGATCCATGTTTCGACCGAAGGTGGCGCAAACGACAAGTCCTTTGGCGATGCCGGTTTTACCTTTAGCCTTGACAGAACGGTTTACACCTCTAACCTCGCGGTGAACCACGACAGAATCTATGAGATTCTTCCTGACGGTAAGAAGGGTGGCGCTTGCTTAGAGGGTTGCACTCGCGATCATAACGGCGACGGCAACTGCTCTGACTGTAACGCAGCTGAAAACCACAAGTATGCTGACACCATCGATGCTTTGATGGCTCAGATGTTCCTTGTAGAAGAAAAGGTTCTTCCTACCTTTGAAACCAGAGGTTTTGATAATCTCGGTTACTGCGGTTTTGAATACGAAGATTCTCTCATCGATTATACCGGCTACATCACGCCTGCCGTTAGCGGTACTTATCAGTTTGGTACTTCCAAGGTTGATAACTGTCTCTTGATCGAAATCAAGGTTGGCGATGCGTGGGTTAACGTTTACGAATTCTGGGCAGCCAGAGTTTGGAATGATGCTTCCACCGTGTACTACAACAAGACTCTCGATCTTGAAGCGGGTAAATCCTATCCCATCCACGTAACATTCCTTGAAATCGACGGTGGTCAGGCAATTGAATCGGTTGTGAAGATCGACGGCGAAGAAAAAGCTTTTTCTGCCAGCGGTCTGAAACTCACCACTGAGCGTATGGAAACCATTCCTGAAATTACCACACAGTATTTCTTCGCAGCGGCTTCCGAATGGAAGTACATGACCTCCGGTGAAGGCAATGTAACGCCGGATGCTCCCGCAAACTGGAATACCGATCCTGCTGTTTCTGCAGAATGGGCTACCGGTACGGCTCCTATGGCTGATGAATGGGGTACAGCTGACGATCCTCAAAACCATCAGAAGCTTTGGCTCACCAAGACCTTTGAAGTAGAAGATCTTGATGCCATTGCTGATTGGGCTCTTATGGCTCAGCTTCGTTACGACGACAATATGAACCTCTACATCAACGGCAAGAAAGTGTTCTACGATGGCGGTTGGAATGACGGCTATCAGGTTTATAAGCTTGCCATCAAGGCATCTGATGTTCTCAAAGAAGGCACAAACTTTATTGCTGTTTCTCTCGTTCAGGGCTTTGGCGGCTTTGAGTTCGACGGCGACCTTTATGCAACTAAGGAAGATACTTCCGCATATACGATCAAATTCTACGATATTGCTACTGCTGATGAGCTTGTTGCTTATGCAAACTATGTGAACTCGCTCGACGGTAACGCAACGGTGGGTACAACTGCTGTTCTCTCTGCCGATATTGATATGGCAGGAAAGGATTGGACTCCCATCAAGCGCTTCATCGGTACGTTTGACGGTCAGGGACACACCATTTCGAACCTTAGCTATACTGCTACCGGTCAGTGGTCTAATGTTGGCGCATTTATGATCGACATTGCCAACAACAATGCCAACGGCCGCGTGAAGAATATTGTATTCGATAACTGCACGCTCACCGTTGCTACTGACAATAACAACTGTTATGCCGGTATCGTTGCCGCTATGGTTGACCGCGGTAACCTCACCAATATTACCGTTAAGAATTCGAAGCTTCTCGGTAATGCGATGAAGGCAGGCGGTATCGTGGCAGAAGCTTGCTGGGGCATTGATGACGGTCACGTCATTGACTGTAAGGTTGAAAACACTCTTATCACGGCTACCGAAAAGGCTGCCGGTCTTGTTGGCCGTGTCACCGGAAGCGATACAGTTCCGATTGTGAACGGTACTGTTAAGAACGTAACTTACAACGCACCTGCTTACGCACCTTACGTTGTGGATGACAACGGCAAGGCTGATATTCAGGGCTGCAAGACAACAACTGTTCTTGACACACCCGAAACGGTTGACTTCTACTATCAGACCAGAGAAGGCGCTAACGGTGCCAAGGACTACAGAGTGATTTGCGTTGCCAACAGAGCATGGGCTGAACAGCAGACTTCTATTTCGATTAACGTTGAATTCAGAAACGCTACTTCGACTGTTACCGGCACTTTGACTGCTACCACCGTTTATGAAACTGTAACAGCTACCGCTAACGGTCACACCGATTACTACGAAGCAGCTGACGATGCCGTTGTCTTCGGTTGGGTCATCACCGGTGTTCCTGCGGATTATAGCCCTATCAGCTCAAGCATTAACGATAATGGTAACCTTCCCGAATTCCCTTGGGATTCTATCAACTAAGAAACCAATCAAAAAAGAGACCGTTTTCACGGTCTCTTTTTTTGATTGGCTTTGTGTTTAAGGCTTGTTTTTTGGCTTCTGTGCGTGGCAATAGCTTTGCATGGCACAACCACTGCATCCGCATCCGCAAGAGCTCTTACCGCTTTTTTTGGTCTTTACAAGGCGGTAGCCGATGAAGATGAGCAAAGCGGCAAAGGTGATGGCAATCAAAATCCAAGGAATATGTTTGATAAAGAGAAGGGCAATTGTCATAGAATCATTGCTCCTTTCATAGAAGCATTACAGTTGAGTTTTGGTTTTCTTTGCGGGCTTTACCAGCATGAAGATGATGAAGGCAAGGGCAAGCGAGGCTGCTACAACGCCGATGATATTGACGTTGCCAAGGAAAAGATTGCCGAATTGGTTGATGATGAGTGCTACGGCGTAAGCGAAGCAGCACTGGTAGAGAATGGCAAATGCTGTCCATTTGGCGCTGTTCATTTCGCGGCGGATGGCACCCATCGCGGCAAAGCAAGGTGCGCAAAGCAGGTTGAAAACAAGGAATGCGTAAGCGCTGACCGAGGTGAAAGCGGCAGCAAGGTTGGTGTAAACCGAAGCACTTTCGGTGGTATAGAAGATGCCCATTGTACCCACGATGTTTTCTTTGGCAACAAGACCGGTAACCGATGCAACCGTCGCTTGCCACGTACCGAAGCCCAAGGGGGCAAAGATCCAAGAGAAGACCGATCCGATCGAGGCAAGAATGCTCTGATCAAGTTCCTCTTCAGAAAGCATACGGAAGCCTTCGTTTGTAAAGCCGAAGTATGTAAAGAACCAGATCACCACGGTGGAAAGCAGAATCACCGTGCCTGCTTTTTTGATGAACGACCAACCTCTTTCCCACATCGAGCGTATGACATTGACAAAGGTGGGCATATGGTAAGCGGGAAGTTCAAGCACAAAGGGAGAAGGCTCGCCCGAGAAGGCTTTGGTCTTCTTCAGCATGATGCCCGAAAGGATGATGGCAAACATACCAATGAAGTAGGCGCTGGGTGCAACCCACCATGCACCGCCAAAAATGGCACCTGCAATCATGGCGATGAAGGGAAGCTTGGCGCCGCAGGGCATAAAGGATGTGGTGATGATCGTCATGCGACGGTCGGGCAGGTTTTCAATCGTGCGGCTTGCCATGATGCCGGGGACTGAGCAGCCTGTGCCGATCAGCATGGGAATGAAGGATTTGCCCGAAAGACCGAATTTGCGGAAGATGCGGTCAAGCACGAAGGCAATGCGCGACATATAGCCGCAAGCTTCAAGAAAGGCAAGGAAGAGGAATAGCAGAAGAATCTGCGGCACAAAGCCGAGGACGGCGCCAACACCGGCTACCACGCCGTTGAGAAGCACGCCTTTGAGCCATGCGGGGGAGTTTGCGGCATCAAGACCCTTTTCCACCAGCACAGGAACACCGGGTACCCAAACGCCGTCGTTGGCAGGGTCGGGGTAGGCATAACCGTAATTGTAGGCGGTTTCGATGGCGCTTAACAAATCGGCTTTGGTGGCAATCACTGTGATATCGGCAAGTGTTTCTTCGTCATTTTTGTTATAGCTGAACTCTTCGCCGTCGGCCAAAAATCCGGATAAGGCGAGAAGCGCGGTTTTGGCTTCTTCTTTGTTGAAGTTTTTGCTTTCACCATCGATCGTTTCGTGAAGAGCGGCGATGTTTTCGTCGGTCAGGATGGATTTTTCATCAACGTAATCGATAAAGCCGTTGATGATCTCGTCGGCTTCGGCGTATTCGTCGGCTTTTTCGGTGTAAGCTTCGCTTCCGATGCCGAAGAGGTGGAAGCCGTCGCCAAACAGACCGTCGTTTGTGAAGTCGGTGACCCATGTGCCAACTGTGGTGACAGAGATGAAATATACGAGAAACATGACGGCGGCAAAGATGGGAAGGGCGGCAAAGCGGTTGGTGACCACGCGGTCGATCTTATCCGAGGTGGAGAGTTTGCCTTTGTGCTTGGTTTTATAGCATTTTTTCATCAGCTTGTCGACGTAGTCGTAACGCTCGGTGGGGATGATGCTTTCGGCATCGTCACCGAGTTCGCGCTCGGTGGCAAGGATGTCTTTTTCAATATGCTGCAACGTGTCTTCAGGGATTGCCAACGATTCAATCACGCGGCTGTCACGCTCAAAAATCTTGATGGCGTACCATCTTTGTCTATCTTCGGGCAAGTCGTGGAGGAACGCTTCTTCAATGTGAGCGATTGCGTGCTCCACTGCACCGGAGAAGATGTGCATGGGTGTAAAGGTAAAGTTTTTCGCCGTTTCGATGGCAATCTCAGCGGCTTCAAATATGCCGTCTTCTTTGAGGGCGGAAATTTCGAGCACAGGGCAACCGAGGGCGCGGGAAAGCTCTTCTGTGTTGATTTTATCGCCTTTTTTGCGAACCACGTCCATCATGTTGACAGCAACCACCAAAGGAATGCCAAGTTCGGCAAGCTGTGTGGTGAGATACAGGTTTCTTTCCAGATTGGTGCCGTCCACAATATTCAGAATGACGTCGGGACGCTCGTTGACAAGGTAATTTCTTGCCACGACCTCCTCCAAGGTGTAAGGGGAGAGGGAATAGATACCGGGAAGGTCGGTAACAATCACGCCATCGTGTTTTTTCAGGTTGCCTTCCTTTTTTTCAACCGTAACACCCGGCCAGTTGCCAACGAACTGATTCGAGCCTGTCAAGGCGTTATACAGTGTGGTTTTGCCGCAGTTGGGGTTGCCTGCAAGGGCAATTTTAATGTTCATAAGAAAATCCTGCTTTCAGATTATGATTCAACTTCAATCAACTCGGCGTCGGCGCGGCGGAGCGAAAGCTCGTAGCTGCGCAGGTTGATTTCGATTGGGTCGCCGAGAGGTGCCATTTTGCGAACGTAGATTTCCACGCCGCGCGTGATGCCCATATCCATAATGCGACGGCGAAGCGCTCCCTCACCGTGGACTTTTACCACACGTGCTGTTCCGCCGACCTTGATATCCCTGAGTGTTTTCATGTTGTTCCTTTCTTTTGGTTAGCCTATGCTAACTCGTGAGCAAAGAATATGAGTTAGCGCGTGCTAACTTCGAAGGTAGTATAGCAAAAGAAAGTGCATTTGTCAAGGGCTTTTTTCTATTTTTTCCAAATTTTTATCGAAAAAACAGACCGTCCGGGAGCGACTGCAAAATTAGCGGTAGAATTGAAATTAGCCACCACATTTTTTGTGTTGGCTTTTGATATGCCGAAAGCAAAGAAAAGCCCCGCGCGAGGCGGGGCGAGGCAAGATCTATTCTTGGATACTGTTCACCATATCAAGAAGTTTGACAAAACGAGGATTTTGATTAAGTTCCTCAATACACTTATCGGATAATTTGTTTTGCAGTCTCTTTTTTATGATATCTTTGCGAATTTGATGCTTAAACTCACGTTTTTTTACAATCGGAGAGCAAACAACTATCGGGTAGCAGTTTTCATCGTCTGTTTCTCTGTTCAAAAGATCAATATAGTACATAATAGAACTCTCGACCGAATCCATTGCTTTATCGGTTGCACCGATAGCAAGATAAGCTTGGGCGAGCAACAAATAACAATCCCCGGAATCGAAATCGTGATACGGTGGAGGACATTCATCCTTGAAGATGGCTTTCATAACCGAAA
>JAFXJX010000096.1 GCA_017532025.1 Clostridia bacterium
CATGGTTTGCATCTTCCAGCTCTTTTCGTTTACAATATCGTAGATCGACTTTCCATCATACTGCTCCCGAACGTATTGATCGTAAAGATCCGTATTCACAAAGGTGCAGTAAAGACCGCCCGTATAACGAAGCGCCAGGTCACCCGTTACCCAATACATCTGATCATTATATGTAATCGAGTTGATGTAGTTGGTTGCCCAATAAGGCTTTGTTACATCAATGATCTGTTTGCCGTCTTCAGTGACAATGGTATTGAGATTATAAAGATTGCCGGTAAGAGCCACTTGGATATCGAAATACTGATATCCGCAGTATACGTCAAGGCTGGGGTCCTGAACGTCAAAATAAATCTTAGCAAAGGACTGAAGACCCGAAATACCAAGCGTGGGATCGGTAAAGGCTTCAATCGTAATACCGAGATCTTCGTAAATACGGTAGTTTCTGTCAAGTATCATAAGATCCACAGCATCAATGTCACTGACGTCTTCCGCATCGACCCAAAGAGAGTCGGCCGTATAGCTACCCTGCCCGCCTTCCACATAAAAAAACTGTACTTTATCATCTTCGATAGACGTGATGCTCTTGATTTGTTCGGGATATCCCTCAACATCTTGATTCGTACTCGGTACAATCACGATTGGCGCCTTTGGCGTTGTCACCACAACAGGCTGAGACGTTTCAATCGGCTTTGTTGACGTCTCAACAGGCTTTGTTGATGTCTCAACCGGTTTTGTCGATGTCTCAACAGGCTTTGCCACCGTCTCTCCGGCAGGCTTTGTGATCACAATGGGTTTATTGGAAGTTTCAATCGATTCGGTGGTTGTTGTTTCCACATTGATACCACAGGCAACGATGCTGAACAACATACTCATAATCAGTAACAGTATAACAAATCGTTTCATTGTATGTCCTCCTTACATATTCAAAAAATCAAACAGCTTTTTTTCATTATACCATATTCTTCCCTGTTATGCAAGAGCAAATTTTGGTGGCTAAAATGGTATAATATTGTCAAGTTTTTTCACACTTTAGGGTGAAATATGATATTGAGATTGAAAGAACTGCCTCGCCGATTATTTTGATGTTTCGCTTGACTATCTGCTCGGACGAACCGATCAATAAACCAAAACTCCCGTGCAAAATGCACGGGAGTTTTATCATACTATGGATTATTTCACAACTTCAGAACCGTAAACCTTAACCTCGGAGAAAGCAGCCCAGCCGCCGGAGGTATCGGGAACAAGATTCTGGAGTCTCAGCTTGGTGATCGGCTTGTCGAAATCAAGCTGGATGACCTGCTCGGTTCCCACAAAGTCAAGAGTAATCTTTTGTGTTGCGGTAGTACCGTCTTCGTAAGTCACCTTAACCGTTGCACTCTTGAACCAAGTGTCATGACCCTTATCCCAACGGATAACAATACCAAGTTCCTCAGCCTTCACCACTCTGCCAAAGTCAATTTCCATCCAATGAGAGCCGCTATTGGCAGGACCCCAGGACTGTACGGGATAGCCGCCGTGTCCTCTGTTATTCGAGAAACCGTCAATAGCGTTACGCACGTAGAAGTGTGTTTCGCCTGCCGCGTTTTCCCATTCGGAGGAAGCCGTCGCGTGAGGATACTGTCCGGTAAGCTTCGATGTGGAAGCTGTCTTGGTAGAGTAATCGTATGCGTTTTCGGCAAGATTACGCTTTTCGGTAAGCTCGTCGTCGGTCAGAATTCTTGCTGTGATCACGTTGGTTGTGTTGGCGTAAGTCTTGCTGATCGAGGTAACCATGTTACTGAGCGTGGGAATAACGAAGGTAAAGGTTCCGTCGGGGCAATAGACAATCGATTCACCCATCTTCGCGGTGAGCGTAAAGCCAACATACTTCACGCCTTCGGGAAGCGTTACGGTAACCGTATCGCCTGTGCCGTACTTAAGCGGTACATAGAGATTGGCAATACCGTTTTCTTCAATCGAATAGGACTTATTCGCACTCTTGTCGGTAAATTCAATCTTGATCTTACCTTCGGGAAGCTTTCCTGCCAGAGCAAGACGAGCATAATCGTTAAGCATGGTGTAATAATCACGCTTATTCTGCTCTTCTTCAGCTTCTCTGTATTCACCCGAATCCCAATGGTTGTTCGCATCGTAAGTGCCGTATGCGGGAACACAAAGGTCAATCCATGCGGCGATGGTACGGAGGTCAGTATCCGAAAGCTTCACGCCTTGGTGACCTTCACGAAGCATCTTCATCAGATTGGAAGCCACCGCGCCGAAAGCATTGGCTTTCTGCACTTCGGGAGCAGACATTGAAGAGAGCCATTTGATGTAATTGTTGTTTGCTTTACCAACCCACTGAATGCCACCGTTCGGAGTAGAACCTGTCAGCACAAGGTAGGACAGCGGGAAGTATCTCGACATTCTCTGTGAGCCAATGCCGTCACCCTCAAGTGAGAAAGGTTTGCCTGCGTTGGGATCACTGCTGTCGGGAATCACAAGCGAAAGTCCGCAGTCAACATAACGACCGCCGGTATGCTGATTGATGCTGATAGCAAGCACGTTTTCGCCTTCTTTCAAAAGGCCGCTCTTGCCGTCGATCAACAAGGTAACGTAGTTATCTGTCCATCTTTCACCGTCATTGAAAATTTCCTGACCGTTCAGATAGAACTTGGGCGTATCGTCGTAATAGGTATCAAGCTTGATGGTAGCGCCCTGATACTTCGAAACATCGCTGATGGTAAAGGTCTTTCTGATAAAGATCCAATTGTTGCCGCCACTCCAGCTGGTACCAACAACCGCGCCGCCTTCACCGTTTCTATCGCCAAATCCGGCTTTGCCTGTAGACCAAGAACCGGTAAAGCCGGTATTGTTCCAACCCGCTTCGGGATTGTTGGAAGAAGAAATCTTATACTGCCAATATTCAGTTCTGCCAAAGATCTTCTCTTCCGTGCCGGAAACCGTCATGGTCACGCCGCTTTCCTTCATCGACGAAGCGTTGATCTTCGCATAAGAAGTATTCTTATTGTTGTGGCAAGAAATGCAGTTGGCATCAAGAATCGGCTGAACCTCTTCAAGATAGTCAAAACCAATCTTCGAGGTGTAAGGATCGTAAGCTTTTTCATCGGCTTCATCAGCCTGCCATACATCAGGCTTCAAGGTTTCAACGCCTGCTTTCAGTGCCATGGTAACCGTAGCCGATGCGGGAGGTGTGGTGTTGTTGTTTTCGTGGCAGCCCACGCAGGAATAAATTTCATTCGGCATCAGAGTGGACCAGGAACGCATGGTCTGAATCATGTTGCCGTCTTTATCAAGAAGCTGGAAGTAAACAGGCGTTTCGCTGGGAACTGAGAACATAGCAGAACCGTCTTCGTAAACGGTTGCCACGCCAAGCACCACCTTAACGTCCCATGCGCCGTTACCGGTCGCAATAGGGGTATAGGGGTCAGACGAGCCCGATTCGGATGCTACGGTAGCACCAACAGCGTAAGGACGGTAATCAAGCGCCACAACGCGGATCTGCTTAACCGTTCCTCTTTCAACACCCTGCACTGCTTCGCCGACATAAACATCGCCAATGTAATAAGTACCTGTGTTCATCGAATAGTCAACCATGCTGGGACGAACGAACATTTCGCGTGTCTTCACGGGAACGATCTGTGCGGAAGGATAGTTGGCGTCACCCTGAATGATCTCGATCTTTTCTTTGGAGTCCGAATCCATCAGCCAAATACCGAAGGGGGTCTTTGCGCGATCGGAAGCCCAACCGTTCGGTGCATAAGAAACAAGGAACTGCGTGCTGCTCAACGCGTAAGGATACTGGTACATTGCACCGCTCTGTCCGTAAGCATCCACGTTGTTGTTCTTGTCTCCGTCGCGGAACGGAAATGAAATCGAAGCCGCGCCGTCGCGGTTGGTTGAAACATTAACCAAACAAAGCTTACCTGCCTGATAGGTATGGTGACCGGTTGCAATCGAAACATACAAAGACACCTCACCGGGAACCTGTCTTGTGTGGGTCAGCGTGGTCGGGAAGTTCGAGTTGTTACCGTAAAGCTCGGTCTGGTTTGTACCGTCGGGATTCATCTGGAACAAGCTCTGAATCCACATCTGGGTTCTGTCGTTGTAGTCCCATCTGGTGTAGATCACTCTGCCGTCTTCGGTAAGAGTGGGATAGGTGGTGTGCACCTGGTCATAGCCGAGACGAATGATGTTCTTGCCGTCTGCCGACATCTTATAGATGTTCGAAACAGGGGTTTTCCAACAGTCAACCGTCTGCACTGCTCTTGAGGAGGAGAACAGGATTTCGCCGTTAGGAAGATACATACATTCAAAATCAGCAACACCCGAACCGAATGTCAGCTGTCTGTACTCGTAGTTGCCCGAGGTGAGTTCCATTTCGTAAATGTGGAAATCATCGTTCTTTTTGGTTTTGTAAGAGAAAACGCACTTAGTGCCGTCTGCCGAAACATCGGGGTCACGAATGCAACCCGCAGGTGAGTTCAAAATCACCTTTTCAGTCTTCTTCACCTTGTCGCCTTCGGCTTCAAGTTTCAGAAGAACAAGGCGCGAACCCTGCTGGAAATTACTCTCGGTGCCAACACCGCTTGCCGCCTCACCGGTCGATTCTTCAAAAAGACCTTCGGTATAAGCGTAGTGCGAACCGCCGAGCGCTTTGTGCTGCGCTACCACGTAGGTAGTAGCAGTCTCCATCATATCGTAAAGAAGATCGGAGCCGTCAAGATAAGAAACAGTTTCACCCGAGCCACTTTCAGCAGCGCCCGAGGTAAAGCTCACCAAAGAAAGTCCCGAAATATTACCGAGAAGGAGCGCCACGGTCAGGATAAGTAATAATAATCTTTTTCTCATAGTGCTCTCCTTTCTTTACTTCACAGTAAGTGTTGTGGCAACAGGCTTGCCTGTTGCATGATCGTAGAAGGAAATTGTGTACGAGCCGCCTTCGGGCAATTTGATGCCGGCAGAAAGCGTCATAACCGCGGTAGAATTGTAAGCAAGATCGGTTACCGCGCCGTCAGCGTAGTAAACCTGCTTGCCGTTTTTATCGTAAACATTAAGGGCAATAACAACTGTCTTTGCCGCATCAAACGCTTGCTTTCTCACAACGATCTTGGAAAGCTCTGCGCCTGCCTTATAAACGTTATAGGTACCGTCTGCCGCATAGACCTGCTCCACGCCGTAGTCTTCGCCTTCGGCACAGATCGAACGAACAAAGTCGGCAAGTTGCTTCACTTCGGTATCATTCAGATCTTTTGCAAAATACTTCACAACTTCTTCGATGGTGTAAAGTGAGCCGTCATGCATATAAGGACCGGTTCTCCATACTTCAACCAACGTGGGTGTATCGTAAAGACCGCTGTCGCCGTTGTAGTGCTTTGTACCAACATCATGCGTCTTCATATCGGTGTAAAGCGGAGCTGGATGGCAAGAAGCACAGTTCTTTTCAAAGAGTGCCTTACCTGCAGTAGCCGATTCGGTGAGCATTCCGTTTATGTTCAGAGCAGGCGACTTGAGCGGAGCAAGACTCTTGAGATACTCGTCGATCTTATTGATGTTTTCAGTCGACATGGTGTTGAACTGAATGAACTTCATGCCGGCAGCCGTAGCTGCTTCGGCATTGGGACGGATACCCGTAACCATCACAGGGGGAGTTCTGTGCGAATAAAGCATCGACTTTGCGCTCTTACCGCCGCCGCCAAGACCGTCGTTCAAGTTATCCCAGTTAAAGCCGTCAACAATCGCATCGGGATGGCAGGAATTGCAAGATTCCCATCTCTGATAGCAGTTGTTGGCGTCGCTCCAAAGGATCTGACCCTGTCTTACAGTGTTTGCCTCGGGCTGTGTGGCAAATGTCAATCTTTTGGTGGAAAGGTCGGAAAGCTTGATGGTGTCAATTGCACCGTCAAAGTAGAGACCGCAGTAAAGAATGCCGTCCTTTTCGGTAATGGCGCGCACACCCACACCAACCTCCACTCTTTCTCTTGCGTTATTCAAGAAAGGCAGATAGTCGGCAATGTCGGCAAGTGTTTCCACAACTCTCGTTGCCGACTTCTTTGCCACGGCATTGATCTTGGTGTTCATCTTGGAGATGTTCACGACCATCACTTCGTTAAGACCCGAAAGGGCAACACAAAGATATTTGCCGTCAGCCGATACCGTAATGCCCCAAGGATTGGCTGCACCCTCGTCCACTTCATCAAGAAGTACCGCACAGGTAATGCTCTGGGTATCGGTGTAGATCACAGAAAAACCGTTGGTGTTGATCCAACCTCTGTCAAGCTGGGTGGTAGGATATGCGTAACGACCGATGATGTGCGAAACATAAACCGTCTTCCCGTCGGGAGATACACAAACATCTTTCACGCCGGAAGCGCCGTTCACAAGAGGAAGCGTTTTGGTCACCGTATCCGAAGCCGAAGCAATGATTGCCACATTGGCGCTCATAACGTCTGCCGAGGTTGCTTCATCGGGAAGATGACACGCAACATAAATATCGGTGCCGGCAGCAACAGCGGCGATCGGTTCTCTGCCCTCTATCTTGATCTCTTTAGTCAACTCAAGGTTGTCAAGCTGTATCACCGAAACCGTGCCATCAAAGCGGTTGGTTACGTAACCCTTGCCGCCGATAATCGCCATATCGGTGGGTGTGTGTCCGACGATACGCCCTTCCTTGTAGTCAAGGTCAGCTGACAGCTTGAAGAGCGAACCGTCATGCGAGCCCTCCAGCGAATAAATATCGGTACCGTCGGTCACAATATTGTTGATCTGTCTTGTGGATTTGTAGGTCTTTTGTACTTCACCCGAAAGCGAAAGCTTGTAAACGGTCTTGCCGGTTTCATCGGCAACATACAGGCTGTCACCCAAGGTGATCACGCCACTGACCGAGGTATAGGACGAAGAATCGCCCACAACACCCGACATGGTTACAGCACCGATTTGTGTGCCGTTATAGTCGGCACGGTCATACGCACCAAGATCCACAGGACCCTGCGTTCCGGGAGTTCCGCCCGGGGTTGTGGTGGGAGCTGTACCTTGCGTATCTGTACCCGACGTGCCGTCTGAGCCGGTTATCACAGGTTCATCATTACCGCAGCTACAGGACGTGACAACAAAGGTTGTCAGAACCACAGCCGCAATCAGCACAAGCGCACAGAGCAGGACATGCCATTTTTTGTTGATTACCATGGAAAATCCCTCCGTATTCAAATTTGTTTTGGATTGACTGATTGGTATCATAACAGATTGTTCAAAAAAACAATCAGTTACATCTTATTTTACAGCAAAAACAACAAAAAAGCAATTGTTATTTTCGAATCGAATATTGCATAAATCGACATTTAGGATACTTTACAGCATCTCTATTGACACAAAAAAGCCGCATGAAATGCGGCTTTTTTGTTTTTTTCACATTTGTTTTGTGCATAACGTAGAATAATATTTTTGCAAGTTTTTTTATAAAAAAATCAATTGTATGCGTGTACCGAATCGCCACCGAACATTCCCACAAAGAAAAGAGTGATGATTTCAAACAAAAAAGCAAGGATCACAAACAGCTTTGCGTATTTGGAAAGACTCGCCTGACGGCGAAAATGGAGATACACCGTCAAAGACAGCACAGTGACAAGCGACCACACTTCCTTGTTATCCCACGACCAATAGTTGCCCCAGCAGGCATTTGCCCACAGCGCACCGAGAAACATACCCAGCACCATGAAAGGAAAGCCTGTCAGAACCAGATGGTAAATGCCCTTTTCAAATTTTTGTTTTTCGCGTGAATCGACAAAAAAGGAAATAACAGCAAGCAAAGCGGCAACCGCCACAAGTGTGTAGGAGATCATATAGGAAAACACATGGGGGACAAAGTAAGCCGATTGCAAAGCAGGCGGAAATGACCATTCGGAAGCCGTGCGTCCCATAAAGAACACACCGAGCATGATCACGCCTTGGAAGAGTATGAAATACGGTTTCATAAATCCACCGTTGTGCATATAACGGATATATATGTAAACAAGCGTATAGGTCACACCGAGAAATGTTAAGACCTGATACATACTCACAAACGGCACGTATCCGTTCACAAGCCAGTTATTTGCCACGATCACAGCGTTCACCGAAGTACCCACGATCCACAAAATAAGAGAGATTCGTTGAATCAATTTATCCTTAGAAAAACACGTGGCAAAAGCAGCAAGATACAACAGCGCCGCCGCAATGGCGAAATAATGGCGAACCGAGCCCGCAAGTCCAATCTGTAACATCATAGCTGTCATGCGCGCTCACCTGCCTTCTCTGCTTTTTTCTTCATTTTCTTTTTGTGTTCATCCTCTGCTTTGTCGCGCGGACGGATGAAACAAATCATAAACGTGCCAACAAGAATCAGAATAATGCCCGCATTCGACAAAAATTCAGTCGGATCTTTTTTAAACATCAGTTGCACTTCCTGGAAGCCGTAGACATTTGTTCCCACATCCATTAAGTAAATCTTCCAATCACCGCGATAGATCGGATGATTAACGGTAAGCTTTTCGGTATCCACCGTACCGTCGGGATTCAGATACTCAATTGTCGCTTCGTAATGCTTCGGTTGACCGTCTTCATACAGTTCGGTTTTGAAATCCGCAACACGGAAATTAAAGCCAAGATCAATGATCTCACCGCTTCCATCCGATTTCCCCACCTGATTGTAATAGCCCTTCAAGTTATCTGCCGATATTCCCATTTGATTCATCTGATATTCAATTGTGGGGGTTATGCTGCTCACATTCGGAGGCGCGGCATTGGTTACGTTTCCACTCACCGCATACACAAGTGAACCGATCAGAAATAAAACGATTCCGATATGCGAAACATAAAAACCGATCGAATAAACATTCTTTTTCGGATTAAACGCCACCACCGAAACAGCAAGTGCCACACCGAAAATCGATAGCACCGCCACGATCGGCATGCCGTTCCACACACCCTCTACCCCCGCCGAAGCAAGAATTGTCATCACAAGAAGCGCCGCTGTAACGATGCCAAGCATAAGATACAAAACAAGCGCCAGATTACGGTTGATCGCTGGCTTTGTTTTTTCGTTCTTTGTCTTCATATCCCAAATTCCTTTCAGGAAAGAAACGGCTTGATCAGTGCCATTTCTTCTTCATTTAAATAGCGCCACTCTCCTCTGTTCAGTGTTCTGTCAAGGACAATACCCGCAAAAGTAACTCTTTCCAAATATGTGATCTTGTTTCCCACAGCCTCCGCCATTCGCTTGATCTGGTGATACTTGCCCTCAGTGAGCGTAATATATCCCTCACACTCGCTTTGCATTTCCACGCGACAAGGCTTGGTCACACAGTCACCGATGTCAACGCCTTTTTCAAGCGTTTCAATGTCTTCTGAACTGATTGCCTTTTTCAAGCGGAAAAGGTAGGTCTTTTCCACATGCTTTTTGGGCGAAAGCATTCTGTGCGCCGCAATGCCGTCATTGGTGAGAAGCACAAGACCCACCGTGTTTTTGTCAAGCCTTCCGCAAGGGAACAGCCCCCACGCTTGCATTCTTTCGGGCAAAAGCTCAATAACGGTAGGCCCTGCCGGGTCGTCTGTGGATGACACATAGCCCTCGGGCTTGTTCATCATAATATATACATTTTTAACATATTCCACCACTTCGCCAAAAAAGGTCACAACATCCTTTTCGGGGTCGATATGACGGGAAAGGTCTTTCACCTCTTCTCCGTTCACGGTCACGTTGCCTTTGCGCGCCGCTTTGGCGGCTTCGTTACGCGAGGCAAGCCCTGCCTCGGAAATCAACTTATCAATTCTCATAAACTACCTGCATTTCACAAAATCTTTATTTTTTATTATATCACATTCTTACGTAAAAAGATAGTGTTTTTTTGTAAACTGATATCCGTCTTGCATTCATATTTTACGGAAAAAAGAAAGAAAAGGCACCAAAAACAAAAAAATATTTCCAAAACCCTTGACAAAGCGAAAAATCGGTATATAATGATGGTATCGATTCAAGAAAGGAGCGCGGTATCATGTTTAGATCCTCGTATTATTTTTACTTTAGATCAGCGATGGAATGTTGTACCGTGCGACTTGATATCACATCTTCCGATATCACGCGTTAACGACAATATCCACCGCTACTTTTGCTTGCATAAGTAGCGGTTATTTTTTTGGTTTTGTAACTTTTTTCACCCCCAAGAAAGGTAGACTTTCGTAAACGAAAGCCATGGTAATTCTCATGGACAAACTGTTAGAAGCAAGAGAAAGAATTGATACCATTGACAAAGAAATGGCGAAACTTTTCTGTGAAAGAATGAATGCCGTCACCGAGGTTGCCGCTTATAAAAAAGAAAGAGGTCTTGCCATTTTCGACGCCACGCGCGAGGATGCGGTAATTGCCAAAAACACCGCGCGTATCGAAGACGAAGCACTTCGCTCTTACTATACCCTGTTTTTGAAAAACACCATGGCACTGTCAAGACAGTATCAGTACCATCTGATGAAAGGCGCGCGCGTTGCATATAGCGGTGTAGAGGGTGCATTCGCACACATTGCCGCCACCCGGATTTTCAAAAACGGTATTACCGTATCACACTCCGATTTTGAGAGCGCATACAATTCGGTGGTTGCGGGTGAATGCGACTACGCCGTCTTGCCGATCGAAAACAGCTATGCCGGCGAGGTTGGTCAGGTTATGGATCTGATGTACACAGGCTCTTTGTACATCAACGGTATTTACGACCTTCGCATCACACAGAATCTTGTGGGGCTTCCCGGTACGAAAGCCGAGGATATCCAAACCGTCATCAGCCATCCGCAAGCGATCAACCAATGCCAGGGATATATTCAGAAGCACAACTACAAAATCGAGCAAGCAGTCAATACCGCGCGCGCGGCACAAGAGGTCGTTCAGCGTAACGACAAATCAGTTGCCGCCATTGCCAGTGCAGAATCCGCAGCACTTTACGGCCTTTCTCTGATCGATCACGATATCAACGAAAGCGCGGTCAACACCACTCGCTTTGCTGTCTTTTCCCGCGTGGAAAACAACACCTCCCTTGCCAAACAAAATACATTCCTGCTTCTCTTCACAGTCAACAACGTGGCAGGCGCGCTTGCCAAAGCTGTCAGCGTAATCGGTAAACACGGCTTTAACATGAAAGTTCTCCGCAGCCGTCCCGTCAAGGAAAAAGCGTGGCAGTATTACTTCTATGTAGAAGCCGAAGGAGACGAGCATTCCGCACAGGGTCGTGATATGCTTTCCGAATTGAAAGAGCATTGCGACAAATTAAAGGTCGTGGGAAACTACGCCATTGAGATTCAATTGGAAGAAAGCGAGACGCTTGTATGATCCTGACCGTCAATCTTCAAAACACAAGCTATGATATTATCATTGAACGCGGCATTCTGAAGCAAGCCGATCGGTATTTGAATCTACGCCGCCGTGTTCTGATTGTCACCGATTCGGGCGTACCCGAGGAATATGCCAAAACAATCGCTTCCCTTTCCCAAGCGGCAACAATCGTCACAGTTGAACAAGGGGAAGAAAGCAAAAGCCTTGCCACATACGAAAGTCTCCTCAAAACCATGCTGGAACAAAACTTTACCCGCAAAGACTGTGTGGTTGCGGTTGGCGGCGGTGTTGTGGGCGATCTTGCCGGCTTTACGGCGGCATCCTATATGCGCGGCGTTGATTTTTACAACGTTCCCACCACCCTGCTCTCACAGGTCGATTCTTCGATCGGCGGCAAAACCGCAGTCAACTTCTGCGGCATCAAAAACATCGTGGGCGCGTTTTATCAGCCAAAATGCGTACTGATTGACCCCGATCTTTTGAAAACGCTCCCCAAACGTCAGCTGGCAAGCGGACTTGCCGAAGCCTTAAAAATGTCGCTCACCTTTGATGCCGATCTTTTCCGCATTTTTGAGGAAGAATCGGTGGAAGAACAGCTCGACACCATCATCACCAAATCATTGATGATCAAAAAAAGCGTGGTGGAGCAAGATGAAAAAGAATCCGGACTTCGCCGCGTACTCAACTTCGGGCACACGATTGGTCACGGGATCGAAAGCGAAGAAAAGCTCCACGGACTTTATCACGGTGAATGTGTGGCACTCGGCATGATTCCCATGTGCTCACCCGAAGTCAAGTGCCGTTTGATCCCTGTTTTAGAAAAACTCTCCCTACCCACCAAGGTAACCTTTGACCCCGAAAAAACACTTGCCGCTATGCTGCACGACAAAAAAGCGGAACAGAATACGGTGACAGTTGTCACGGTAGGTGCAATCGGAAGCTTTCAAATGCAAAAACTGGATAAAGAGGCACTCCGCTGCTGTCTTGACATCCTGCGATAAAAAGGAGTCTGTATGAAAAACACATTCGGAAACAGTTTGTCTGTTACGCTGTTCGGTGAAAGCCACGGTGAAATGATCGGTGCTGTCATTGATGGTATCTCACCCGGAATCTCTGTGGATGAAGCGTATATTGCCCACCGCTTAACACTCCGCCGTCCCGCAGGAAAGATCAGCACAGCGCGCGCGGAAAGTGATCCGTTTCGCATCGTCAGCGGTATATTCGAAGGAAAAACCACAGGCACACCTCTCACAATTTTAATTCCCAATGAAAATACAAACAGCAAGGATTATGCCGCCACCCGTCCGCTTGCCAGACCGGGACACGCCGATTATACCGCTTTTTGCAAGTATCACGGATATGAAGATTATCGCGGCGGCGGTCACTTCAGCGGCAGAATCACAGCCGCTCTTGTAGCGGCAGGCGCAATCCTGCAAGCGGCGCTGGAAGAAAAAGGCATCAGAATTGCCACCCACATCAGCCGCTTGGGCAAGATAAACGACCGTTCTTTCGGTGAGTATGCGTCAGATATAGAAAAACTGAACAGCACCGTGTTTGCCGTGCTTGACGATGCCGTCGCCCCTGCCATGACCCGAGCGGCAGAAGATGCCGCAAGCGAAGGCGACAGCATCGGCGGAATCCTCGAAACAGCCGTGATCGGCGTTCCCGCAGGCGTTGGCGAGCCTTGGTTTGATTCCATGGAAAGCACCCTCTCCCACGCTTTGTTCTCAATTCCCGCCGTTAAGGGTGTGGAATTTGGCTGCGGCTTCTCCTTTGCCGATATGAAAGGCAGCGAAGCCAACGACCCCTTCCAAACAGAAAACGGCACGATCACCACGAAAACCAACAACAACGGCGGCATCAACGGAGGTATTACCAATGGCATGCCAATTTTGTTCCGTACCGCTGTTAAGCCCACACCTTCGATCTACAAAGAACAAAAAACCGTCAACTTTATTGAAAATAAAGAAGCCATTCTTGCTATCCACGGCAGACACGATCCCGCTATTGTGCACCGCGCACGCGCGGTACAGGATGCCGTCACCGCCATTGCACTTGCCGACGCACTCCTCCTTCGCTTTGGCACCGATTGGCTGAAAAAGGAATAACACCATGAATTACGGTTGTATCGGTGAGCACTTGCCTCACAGCTTTTCTAAAATCATCCATGAACAAATTGAAAGCTACCATTATATCTTAAAAGAACTTGCACCCGACGAGGTTGCCCCCTTCATGCAAAAGAAGGATTTTTCAGGCATCAACGTTACCATTCCCTACAAACAAACCGTCATCCCGTTTCTCGATGAGATTGACGGTATGGCAAAAGCCATCGGCGCGGTTAACACAATTGTCAACAGAGATGGCAAGCTTTACGGATATAACACCGATTTTGCAGGACTTTCGGCTCTGATCTGTCACATCGGACTCTCTCTTTCGCAAAAGAAAGTGTTGATCATCGGCACAGGCGGCACTGCCAAAACCGCACACGCCGTGGCAGAAGTCGGCGGCGCAAGAGAGATTTTACATTTAAGTCATTCCCAAAAGACAGGTGCTATTCGCTACAGCGAAGCATACGAACAGCACAGCGATGCCGAAATCGTGATCAACACCTCGCCTTGCGGAATGTTTCCCCGCCTTGACACGTTTCCCTCCGATGAAAACGGGAAGCCATTTGATTTTGATGCCTTCCCCTCCCTTGAAGGCGCTGTGGACGTTGTCTATAACCCCTTACGTACCCGATTTGTCTTGGATGCTCAAAAAAGAGGACTTCCTGCCGAGGGCGGTTTGTATATGCTGGTAGCCCAAGCCGTTTTTGCCGCCAAACACTTCACAGGCAAAGAGTACCCCTCCGATTTGATTGATAAAATATTCTCTTCTTTGGTTGCCGAAAAAGAGAATATCGTTCTCATCGGTATGCCCGGTAGCGGTAAAAGTACACTGTCCGGTATTTTGGCAGAAACACTTCATCGCGAAACGGTTGACACCGACAGCGAGATCATCAAGCGAATCGGTATGCCGATTGCCGACTATTTCGCCAAGTACGGTGAGGCGGCATTCCGTCAGGTAGAAGAAGACGTGATTCACAGTTTAGCAGGCAACACACACACCGTCATCGCCACAGGCGGCGGCGCGATTCTTCGCAGACAAAATATTGATGCACTCAAACAAAACGGAAGACTTTATTTTCTCGACCGTCCGCTTGAAGATCTTGTTCCCACAACCGACAGACCTCTTGCCAACAGTGCGGATACCATTCGCCTCCGCTATGAAGAACGATATGACATTTACAACTCGGCAGCCGATGTTGTCATCAGAGATTTTGAAAGCCCCGAGACAACCGCACAAGAGATTGCCGAAAACCATATCAAACAACTCCGATAAACCGAGGACAAACCATGAAAATACTCGTCATCAACGGTCCGAATATCAATATGCTCGGCATTCGCGAGCCTGATATTTACGGAAAAGAGAATTACAAAACCCTGCTTGAAAGAATCCAAGCGCACGCCAAGGAAAAAGACATTGACATAGAATGCTTCCAATCCAACCACGAAGGCGCTTTGGTTGATAAAATCCAAGAAGCCTTCGGTAAGGCTGACGGCATTGTCATCAACCCGGGTGCTTATACTCACACAAGCATTGCCATTTTAGATGCTGTCAAAGCGGTTGGCATCCCCACCGTTGAAGTGCATATTTCTAAAGTGGAAGAGCGCGAAGCGTTCAGACAGATCAGCTATGTCAGAGAAGCTTGCGTTGCCACCATCACAGGCAGAGGCATCGGGGGCTATCTTGATGCCATCGACCTCTTAAACAAACAGAAGGAAGCTTTATGAAAGTAACCATTTCCAAAAGCCATGCCAAGGGTAGCCTTTTGGCGCCACCCTCCAAAAGCATGGCGCACCGCCTTCTCATTGCCGCAGGACTTGCTTTTGGTAAAAGCATCATACAGGGTGTTGCCCCCTCCGAAGATATTCTTGCTACCATAGACTGTCTCAAGGCGCTCGGCGCTGAATGCCACTATGAAAACGATACCGTTACCGTTACGGGAATCGGCGGCAAGATCAAGCAGGAAAACGCCACGCTCTTTTGCCGTGAATGCGGCTCTACCCTTCGCTTTTTTGTTCCGATCGCTTTGCTCTCTGAAAGCACCACGGTTTTCACAGGAAGTGAACGCCTGCTTTCCCGCCCCATGTCGATATATGAAGCAATCTGCCAACAGCAACATCTTGTTTTTGAACATCATGGCAGCCGAATTCTTGTAAAAGGTAAGCTTTCCGCGGGACATTATACCGTCCCCGGAAACATCAGCAGTCAGTTTATTTCAGGTCTTCTCTTTGCCCTGCCGCTTCTTGACAATGACAGCACAATCACCGTCACCGAACCGATTGAAAGCCGTTCTTATATCGATCTTACCGTAAAAGCACTTGCGGATTTCGGCGTTTTTGTCAGATGGCAAAACCGTAACACTCTCCTCATTCAGGGAAACCAAACCTACCTCGCCCAACAAACACGCGTGGAAGGCGATTATTCCAACGCCGCGTTCTTTTCAGCACTTTCTTATCTCGGCGGTGAAGTCAAGCTTCAAGGACTGGATGCAAACTCCCTGCAAGGCGACCGTGTTTATCAAGAGTTTTTTGAACAACTCCAAGCAGGCACACCCACCCTCTCGCTTGCCGATTGCCCCGACCTCGGCCCAATTCTGTTTGCGTTGGCGGGCGCTTTGAACGGAGCCACCTTCACCAACACCGCAAGGCTCTCTATCAAAGAAAGCGACAGAGGTGATGCCATGGCAGAAGAGCTTGCCAAGTTCGGCATTCGCTGCACCGTGCAGAAAAACGAAATAACAGTTATAAAAGAAAATCTCCACACACCAAGCACAACGCTCTATGGACATAATGACCACCGCATTGTCATGGCGCTGTCGGTGCTCCTCACACAAACAGGCGGCTGCATAGAAGGCGCTGAAGCTGTCAGCAAAAGTATGCCGGACTTTTTTGATCGCCTGCAAGAGCTTGGTATCACCCTTACTGTCACATAATCCCATTCGAAAGAAGACATCACCATGCAACTGATCCAGAATCAAAAAACCATACTCATTGTCGGTCTTGGTTTGATTGGCGGCAGCTACGCCAAAGGCTTAAAAAAACTCGGCTTTCGCGTGATTGCCATTGACACAAGACAGGCTGCAATCGACTATGCCGTACAAAACAAAATCATTGATGAAGGCTTTTCGCATAACCGTCCTGACGCCATACAGTCGGCAGACATTCTTATTTTTGCGCTCTATCCGAAAGTTTTTCTCAAATGGATCGAAGAAAACCAATGCTATCTTCGCCCGGGCGCTATCCTCACCGACGTCACAGGCGTTAAGAGCTGCCTTGTGTATGACATTCAGGAAAAACTGAGAAAAGATGTGGAATTCATTGCCGCACACCCCATGGCAGGTAAAGAAGTCTATGGCGTGGAAAACAGCGACGATGCCATTTTCCACGGTGCGAACTACATCGTTGTTCCCACCGAGCATAACACGCAAGCTGCCATTGAGCTTTGCAAAGACATAGGAAAACTGCTTGGTTTTGCAAGAATTTCCGAGCTTTCGCCCGAAGCACACGACGAAATGATCGGCTTTGTTTCCCAACTGACACACGCCATCGCCGTTAGCCTGATGACTTGCTGTGACAATGAAGAACTTGTGAACTACACAGGCGACTCCTTCCGCGATCTCACCCGCATTGCCCGTATCAACGATGCCATGTGGAGCGAGCTGTTTTTGTTGAACAAAGACGCGCTTCTCCAACAAATGGATGTTTTTATGAATGAATTTTCGGATTTACGGGAAGCGCTTGCCGAAGGCAACACCGAAAAAATGCGTGAAAAAATGCGTCTTTCCACCGATCGCCGTAAGCTGTTTGATAAAAAATAAGTCAAAACCGAACCCTAACCGATTCGATTTTATATATCATTTCAAAAAAGAAGGTATTTATTATGAACATGAATTTTGAAAGAAAACTTGCCATCCCCATGGAGGTCAAAGAAATGTACCCCTTGACCGGTGACATGGCAAAAATTGTTGATAGCCGCGCACAGGAAATCAAGAACATTCTTTCCGGCAAAAGTGACAAGCTCATGCTGGTCATCGGTCCCTGCTCTGCCGACAACGAAGACAGCGTCATTGACTACATCAGCCGCCTTGCCAAGGTGCAGGAACAGGTCAAGGATCAGATCTTCATCATTCCCCGTATCTACACCAACAAACCAAGAACCACAGGCGACGGCTACAAGGGGATGCTCCATCAGCCCGACCCCACTGAAAAGCCGGATATGTTCAAAGGTCTTGTCTCAATTCGTGAACTGCATATGAGAGCGCTCCGCGAAACCGGCTTCTCCTGTGCCGACGAAATGCTCTACCCCGAAAACACCAAATATCTCGACGATATTCTCGCTTACGTTGCCATCGGCGCGCGCTCGGTAGAAAACCAACAGCATCGCCTCACCTCATCGGGTCTTGACATTCCGGTTGGCATGAAAAACCCCACCGGTGGCGATATCTCGGTCATGATGAACGCTATCACTGCCGCACAGCATAAGCACACCTTCATTTACAGAGGCTGGGAGGTCCACTCCGAGGGCAACCCCTACGCTCATGCAATCCTGCGTGGCTACGTCAATAAGCACGGTCAATCGATGCCCAACTACCATTATGAAGACCTCATCCACTTAGCCGAAGCGTACGCCGAAAAGCCGCTTGCCAACCCCGCCGTTATCATTGATACCAACCACGCCAATTCGGGCAAGAAGTATCTCGAGCAGGTGCGTATTGCCAAAGAAGTCATGCTTAACTGCAAGTACAATGCCGATATCAAAAAGCTTGTCAAAGGCTTCATGATCGAAAGCTATATCGAAGACGGCGCGCAGAAGATCGGCGAGGGCATTTACGGTAAGTCGATCACCGACCCCTGCCTTGGCTGGGATAAGACCGAGCGCCTGATCCTCGACCTTGCTGAAATGGTTTGATTTTAATTTATTAAAATTCATTTCCAATTCAAATCCCTGTTCGCTAAGAGAAAGCTTACGTTTTTGTTTGTTTTGCACAAAACAAGACGCGAATTTTTGGGAATTTACCCTCTTTCCAAATCGCCTGTTTTCTGTTACAATATGGTTGTAAATCATATACACTAAGGAGGATGTTACCCATGGCAAGTATTTCTTTCAGACATCTTTATAAAAAGTATCCCGGTGGCGTTACTGCCGTTTCCGACTTCTGCCTTGAAGTTAAGGACAAGGAATTTATCATTTTCGTAGGTCCTTCCGGTTGCGGTAAGACCACCACTCTCCGTATGATCGCAGGTCTTGAAGAGATCACCGAAGGCGAACTCTTCATCGGCGACAGACTCGTTAACGATATCGCTCCTAAAGACAGAGATATCGCGATGGTGTTCCAGAACTACGCTCTGTATCCTCACATGACTGTGTTCGATAACATGGCATTCGGTCTGAAGCTCCGCAAGACTCCCAAAGAAGAAATCAAACGCCGCGTAGAAGAAGCGGCAAAGATTCTGGACATCAGCCATCTGCTGGACAGAAAGCCCAAGGCTCTCTCCGGCAGTCAGAAACAGCGTGTTGCGCTGGGTCG
>JAFXJX010000097.1 GCA_017532025.1 Clostridia bacterium
CCATAGTGGCGGGGTTCCATAAAGGCTTTGCCGATGAGCAGAAAGCAAATAAAAATTCAGCGTAGAATGATCTTGTGTCAAAGGCTCCCTTTACACAAGGGAGCCTCTTTCGTGCTTACCTGTTTACGGGTTGCGGCGCGTGTGATGCTATAATAGGATTCGGTGCCCCTTTTAGGGGCTGTGCAAGCCACCGGTTGAACCGGTGGTTCTGACTGAAAATGCATTTATGCAAAAAAGATGAATAGAGTGCGTAAAAACGAACAAATAATCCCGTTTTGGCCGAAAAAACAGGAAAAAGTCTGCATAAAGTGCAAAAAGGCTATTGACTTTATTCTTGCAGAGTGCTACAATTGTTGTTGCACCCCGAGAGGGTTTGTAATATTATACATAAAAAGAGAAAGGGAATTATCATGAAAAAGATTCTTGCTATCACTTTGTGCGCTGTGATGCTCCTGACTTCGGTTTTGGCATTTGCCTCCTGCGGCGAAACCAAGGCTAAAGTTGAGGTTTTCACCGAGTATGAACTCACCGCTGAAAGCTATGCTTTCGCCATCGCCAAGGGCAACGATGAACTGAAAACCGCTGCCAACGACCTTCTTGCTGAGCTTTCCGAAACCGGCGAGCTCAATAAGATCATCAACTCCTTCTTCGACGGTACTGCTACCTTCGCTTACACCAACCCTGTTTCCACCGTGCCGACCGGCGCTGATAAGGAAAACTATCTCGTAGTGGCTACCAACGCTTACTTCCCGCCTTTTGAATACTACGAAGGAAGCAAGCTTTCCGGCGTTGACATGAAGATTGCTTCTCTGCTTGCTGATAAGCTCGGCAAGACTCTCTACATCAACGATATGGACTTTGACACCATCATCACTTCGGTTATGAACGGTGAGAGCGATATCGGTATGGCAGGTATGACTGTGAACGAAACCCGTCTTGAGCTTGTTGACTTCACCACCGAATACTATGAATCCGCTCAGGTTCTGATCGCTCGCGAAGACGATTCCGTATTTGCTGACTGCAAGAGCGCTGAAGACATCGAAAACGTTCTGAAGAAGCAGGGCAAAGACTTCATCGTTGGTACACAGAACGGTACCACAGGCTTTATGTACACCGCAGGTGATGCTGACTTTGGCTACGATGGCTACAAAAACCTTGAAACCAAGTCCTACACCACCGGTGCGCTGGCAGTTCTTGATCTTGCCAACGGCAAGATCAACGCGGTTATCATCGACAAGCAGCCTGCTATCATGATCGCGGAGAGCACCAACAAGTAATTAAACAAAAATGAGTAAATGGGAAATTTTTTGGAGACAGTTTTATGAACTTGGCGGATACGAGAATTTCCTGACCGGTCTGAAGAACACCGCATATATTGCGGTGTTCGGACTTTTGATCGGTATGGTTCTCGGTTGTCTCCTTGCTACATTTAAGCTGCTCCCCGGCAAAGGCTTTGTGCGCCGCTTCCTCAGCATCTTCACCGATGTATATGTGGCGATCTTCCGCGGCACGCCTATGCTGGTTCAACTGCTTTTGATTCACTTTGTTGTCTTCCCCGTGATGGGTGTTGACATTTCGCCCGTGCTTGAGGCAATCATTGCATTCGGTCTCAACTCGGGTGCGTATGTTTCGGAAATCATGCGCGGCGGCATTTTGTCGGTTGACATCGGTCAAACCGAAGCGGGTCGTGCGCTTGGTCTCAGCTACGGCGCTACCATGATAAAGATTGTGCTTCCGCAGGCGATCAAGAACGTCATTCCCACATTGGGCAATGAATTCATTACCCTGCTGAAGGAAACTTCGGTGGTCAGCTTGATTGCCGTTATGGATATCACCAAGTCTTTCCAGACGATTGGTCAGAGAACACTTGAAGTGATCGTCCCCTATCTTATGTTGGCAGTTGTGTATCTTGTGATCATTCTGATCGTAACAGGACTTGTCAAACTTCTGGAAAGGAGGCTGAGAGCAAGTGATCGAAATTAAAAATGTGTATAAGAGCTTCAAAAAGCTCAATGTCTTAAACGGCGTTACCACCACGGTCAAAGAGGGAGAACGCATTGTTATCATCGGTCCGTCGGGCTGCGGCAAATCCACACTGCTTCGTTGCATGAATTTGCTCGAAGAGCCGACTTACGGCGAGGTTTGGCTTGACGGCAAAACCGTGACGCCGATTGACCCTTACCTCTATCCTGAACTGTTGAAGCTCAGTAAAACCTTTGCCAAGCTGACAAAATCCGGTATGAGTGAGGAAGAAGCGCTTGAGAAAATTGTTGGCGAGCGTCTTCTGAAACGCGCTGAGGGTTCGGCGTTTGCCAAGATGAAAAATCAGCTTTACAAGGATAACTACTTAAACATCAACCTTGCCCGCCGCAACATGGGCATGGTGTTCCAGAATGTCAATCTCTTCAACAACATGACGGTGATGCAGAATCTCACCTGCGCGCCTGTTTCGCTTGGCGTTAAAACCAAGGAAGAAGCCGAAGAGATTGCGCTCCGTCTGCTTGATCGAATCGGACTGCTTGACAAGAAGGATGAATATCCGTCGAAGCTTTCGGGCGGTCAGCGTCAGCGTATTGCCATCATCCGCTCGCTTTGCATGGAGCCGAAGTATATGCTGTTTGATGAGCCGACATCGGCACTTGACCCCGAAATGGTAGGAGAGGTGCTTGCCTTGATGAAAGATCTTGCGAGTGAAGGCATGACGATGGTCATTGTTACACACGAAATGGGCTTTGCCCGTGAGGTGGCAAGCCGCGTGATGTTCCTTGACAACGGCAGAATTGCCGAAGAGGGAACGCCCGAGGAGATCTTCTCGCACCCCAAAAACGAACGTCTGAAAGAATTTCTTTCTAAGGTTTTATAATTTTTCACCCCGAGCCAAAAGGCTCGGGGTGTTTTTTTGTTGCTTGGATATTGACGGCGAAAAAATAATGTGATATAATGTAATATCTATTACTATGGGTACGTGTAACTTGATGCAAAAAGGAGAATGGCAATGATCATTTTGGGCATTGACCCGGGGCTTGCGATTGTGGGCTACGGCGTGATCGAATATAAAAACGGACGCTTTCGCACGCTTGCATACGGTGCCATTACCACACCTGCCCATACCCCTGTGGAAAAACGCTTGAATATCATTTACCGTGATCTGACGGCGCTCATTAAAAAGTACAAGCCCGACGAGGTGGCGGTGGAAGAATTATTCTTTACCAACAACATCACAACGGGTATCTCAGTTGCTGAGGCAAGAGGTGTGATTCTGCTTTGCGCCGAGCAAAACGGTCTTGTGGTGAACGAATATACACCCTTGCAGGTCAAGCAGTCTGTGGTTGGCTACGGAAAAGCCGAGAAAAAGCAGGTGATTCTGATGGTGCAGACGATTTTAGCACTTGAAAAAGCGCCCAAGCTTGACGATACCGCCGATGCGCTTGCCATTGCCATTTGTCATGCCCACACGGGCGGCTCGCGCCTGAAAGGCTTTTACAATCTCGTTTGATTTCTTTGACGGAGGTTGCGTGAAAAAATTTTCACGCGGGTTTTGTGGCTTTCGTTGTCCCCGCGACAACGATTCTACTGCGCAAAATCAGCCCCAATTCCCCAAGAAAGGTAGGCTTTCATAAACGAAAGCCATGAGGATTAGTATGTTTCACTATTTTAACGGAAAACTCGCCTATTGCACTCTCAACACCGCAGTGATTGATTGCGGTGGCGTTGGTTATAAATTTACGGTCAGTGCCACGACCTTTTCAAAAATCGCTGGGCATATTGACGAAACCGTCAAGCTGTATTCCTATCTTGCCGTTCGTGAGGATGCCATGGAGCTTTACGGCTTTTTCAGCGAAGAGGAGCTGGATGCTTACAAAATGCTGATCGGTGTTTCAGGCATCGGACCGAAGGCTGCCATTGCGATTCTTTCGATTTTCACCCCACAAAAGCTTGCCGAAGCGATTGCGGCAGGCGATACCAAAGCCATTGCTCGCGCACAAGGCATTGGCGGAAAAACTGCGGCAAGAGTGGTGCTGGAGCTCAAAGACAAATTCACCGTCTTTGGCACGGATGATTCGGATGATGGCGATTCACATACACCGGTTTCCATCTCGGGCGGCGGCTTTGCCGAAGCGACCGAAGTGCTTTCGGTGCTTGGTTTTACCCGCTCGGAAATTGCAGGGGCGCTCAAGAAAGCTGACCCCACCCTCGATAGCGAGGAGCTTGTAAAATTCGCACTCAAACAGCTTGCCTCGGGCAAGTAAAACGATGATTGAAAAACAGTTTCCTGACCGCCAATCGATTCGCTTGAAGTCGTTTGATTATTCGTTGAACGGGGTTTTCTTTGTGACGATTTGTACGCATGACAGGCAGCTTTTGTTTGATGAGATCATTTGGTGTCACCGAGCGAACGATTTTGTAGAACGTCATGTAGGGGCGACCCTGTGTGGTCGCCCGCCACAAACAAGTATCATGATTGAGAATTGGTTACATGAAATCGGAAATAAGTTTCCGGGTATTCTGCTTGATTCGTATGCTATTATGCCCGATCACATTCATGCGATTTTTATCGTCTGTCGAGATTTGTACATTGCGGGCGACCACGCAGGGTCGCCCCTACAAAAACAAATAAAATGCGATGAAAAATTGGACAACAATACTCAAATGAATCGTCTTGGCGATGTTGTTGGTTGGTTCAAAACCATGACAACTAACGAATATATCAAGGGGGTTCGACAGGGCATTTATCCCAGATTTGACACAAAATTGTGGCAAAGAAACTATTATGAGCATATTGTTCGCAACGAAGCGGATCTTTCACAGGTCAGGCGTTATGTTTACGAGAATCCCATTCGTTGGGAAATTGATGGCAAAGAGCCTTCTCAAGGCATGGATTTTTTCGAAAAAGAAAAAAGGTGTTAAACTATGAGCAGTTTTGAAGAATTTGAGATTGACAGTCGGCTGATGGAGCCGCAGGAAACAGAAGAAGACGGCGAGACAGAGCTTTCGCTGCGTCCGCAAGTGCTTTCCGAATATATTGGACAGGCACGTGCGAAGGACAACCTTTCGGTCTATATTGAAGCCGCCAAGCAAAGAAAAGACGTGCTTGACCACGTGCTGCTCTACGGCCCTCCCGGACTTGGTAAAACCACGCTTTCGAATATCATTGCCAATGAAATGAACGTGAATATCCGTGTAACATCGGGTCCTGCCATTGAAAAGCCGGGCGACCTTGTGGCGCTTCTCACCAACATGGGTGAGCGCGATATTCTCTTTATTGACGAGATCCACCGTATGTCGCGTGCTGTGGAAGAAGTCTTGTACCCGGCAATGGAAGACTACGAGATCGACATCATCATCGGCAAAGGCCCTGCGGCACGTTCGTTCCGCATGAAGCTGCCGAAGTTTACCTTGATTGGCGCAACCACAAGGGCAGGACAGCTTTCCACCCCGCTTCGTGACCGTTTCGGCGTTTTGTTGAAGCTTGAACTTTACTCCCCCGAGGAGCTTTACGAAATTGTCAAGCGCTCGGCGGGTATTATGGGATATGATATTACACGCGACGGTGCGATGAAGATTGCACAGTGTTCACGCGGCACGCCGCGTATTGCCAACCGTCTTCTCAAGCGTGTGCGCGATTTTGCACAAGTAAAAGGTACCGGCGTGATTGACGAAGAGATTGCAACCTTTGCGCTGGAACAGCTTGAAATTGACCATTTGGGTCTTGATAACGTGGACAGACGTATGCTCGAAACGATCATTAAGCTGTATAACGGCGGTCCGGTAGGTCTTGAAACCTTAGCCGTAACGGTTGGCGAAGAGGCAATCACGATTGAAGACGTTTATGAGCCTTACCTTGTGCGAATTGGATTCATGGCAAGAACACCGCGCGGCAGATGCGCCACAAAGCTTGCCTACGATCACTTGGGTATCCGTTTCCCCACGCCCACGCCTGCGCCGTCAACCGCGCAGACCGGACTTTTTGACGAAGAATAGAGGAAATAAACGATGTATATTGCCGATCAATGGACAGAGTATCAACTGATTGACACACAAAACAGCAAGCGCCTCGAAAGCTGGGCAGGGCATATTTTGGAGCGCCCCGACCCGCAGGTGATTTGGAAAAACACAGGCACAAGCCGTCTTTGGGGTCATGCCGATGCGATCTACAAGCGCTCAAAGTCAGGCGGCGGCGCATGGACGCAGTTCAAAAAGCTTCCCGAAGAATGGGAGCTTGCCTATGAATCGCTTGGACTTCGCTTTGTGGTAAAGCCGATGGGCTTTAAGCACACAGGTGTTTTCCCCGAGCAGGCGGCAAACTGGGAATGGTTTTCGAAACTCATCCGTGAGGCAAACCGCCCCATCAAGGTGTTGAATCTGTTTGCCTATACAGGCGGCGCGACAATTGCTGCGGCAAAAGCCGGGGCTTCGGTCTGCCACGTTGACGCTTCGCAGGGCATGAACAAGCAGGCACAGCGTAACGCCAAGCTTTCGGGCCTATCTGATGCGCCGATCCGCTATATTGCCGATGACTGCGAAAAGTTCGTTCAGCGCGAGATTCGCCGCGGCAATCGCTACGATGCTATTATCATGGACCCGCCCTCCTACGGCAGAGGCCCTTCGGGCGAGCTTTGGAAGCTTGAGGATTCGATTTACGATTTTGTTTCGCTGACAGCACAGCTGCTTTCGGACAAGCCGCTCTTTTTCCTGATCAATTCTTATACCACAGGTCTTTCGCCCTCTACGATGGGCTGCATCCTTTCGCTTGCGGTGCAAAAAAAGCACGGCGGCGTTGTGGCTTGCGACGAGGTGGGACTTCCCATCAAGGAAAACGGTACGGCACTTCCTTGCGGCGCTGCGGCTCGGCTTGTGTTTTAACTGACAAATAGGTGATACGATGGCTTTTATTGAAATCAACAATTTAAGGCATTCTTACGAGAATGATGACAACACCATGGAAGAAACCCTGAAAGGGCTTTCGTTTACGGTGGAAAAAGGCGAGTTTGTGGCGCTTCTCGGACATAACGGCTCGGGCAAATCCACACTTGCGAAGCTTCTTGCCTCGGTGCTTGAAATCCAAGAGGGAAGCATTGTGATCGACGGCATGGATCTTGCGAAGATCGAAACCGAAGAAGAACTCTTTGAACTGCGCCGCAAAATCGGCATGGTGTTTCAGAATCCCGACGATCAGCTTGTGGCAACCGTGGTGGAAGAGGACATTGCTTTTGGCCCTGAAAACTTGGGGCTTGCTCCCGAGGAGATTCGCCGCCGCGTTTATCGCTCGCTCAAAGCAGTGGGGATGCTTGCTTATGCGAAGCACGCGCCGCACCGCCTTTCGGGCGGCCAAAAGCAGAGAATTGCCATTGCAGGCGTGCTTGCCATGATGCCGGAATGCATTGTGTTTGACGAAGCCACCGCCATGCTTGACCCCAAGGGTCGGCGCGACGTGATGGCAATGATTCAAAAGATTCACGAGAGCGGCATTACGGTGCTGCACATCACGCACAATATGAACGAGGCGCTTCTTGCTGATCGCGTGGTGGTGGTCAATGACGGTACACTTTTCCTTTCGGGTACACCGCGCGAGGTATTTTCGCACGTGGAGGAACTCGCGAGCATCGGTCTTGAAACACCGCAGGTGACTGAGCTTTGCCATGCGCTCTCTGAAAATGGCATTGCCATTGACGGCGACATTATTTCCACAGACGAAGCGGCTGAGAGAATTGCCGCACTGTATTTTGCTAAGTAAAAACAACGAAAAGAGTATCGGTTATGACAGAACAGAACAAAAAAACCGAATATATCCTGAGAGCCGAAGACTTGGTGTATGAATACGGCATCGGCACGCCTTTTCGTAAGCTTGCGGTCGATCACGTTTCGCTCGGTGTGAAAAGCAGCCGTATCACAGGGATCATCGGGCATACCGGCTCGGGCAAATCCACGCTCGTTCAGCTTTTGAACGGGCTTTTAGAGCCGCAAAGCGGTAAGGTGTATTTTCACGGGGCAGATATCCATGCCGACAAGAAAAAACTGCATGAACTGCGCTATCGCATCGGGCTTGTGTTCCAATACCCCGAATACCAGCTTTTTGAAGATACGGTTGGCAAGGATATTGCTTACGGACCGCGCAACATGGGCATGGACGAAGAAAGCATCAAGCTCTGTGTGGAAGAGGCTTGCGATTTTGTGGGTCTTGACCGCTCGCTGCTTGAGAAATCGCC
>JAFXJX010000098.1 GCA_017532025.1 Clostridia bacterium
GCGGCGAAGGTAGCGGCGAAGGCAGCGGCGAGCTGCCGGTGCCGGGGAAGCCGGAGATCATAAGAGTGTATCTGTATCAGTTACAAAAGTATTATGACGGCACGCCTTTATACTTCGAGCAAGATGACTATGAAATCATTGAACTCCCGGATGGGGTTGAGCTCGTGCTAAACCTCAATATCAGCCTTACCGACGTAGGATCTCTTTCGCTGTCCGATATTAACGAAAACTTATCCGATTATGTTACCTACCGGGTGTATCGGGACGGCAAAGACGTGACAGCCGAACACGTGTTGTTCTTCGACACATTTGATTCCTCCTCCGAAGCTTATCTGCCTATCAGAGTGGATAAAAGACCGATCGTAGTAACATCGGCAAGTCAGACCAAGGTAGATGACGGAACGCCGCTTGAAAACCACGATGTATTCATCTCCAAAGGCTCACTTGCGGAAGGACACCGCCTTGAAGTGAATGTAATTGGATTCATCGACATAGCAGGTTCGGTTGAAAATGAGATAGCGAGCGCTGTCATTCTCGATGAATACGGCATGGATGTTTCGTCCAATTATGAGATCGAATGTATCCACGGAACTCTGACGATTTTACCGTCGGATGAGTAAACAGATTCTGCGGAATCTGCTACGCAAAAAAAGGGGCTTTTTACAGCCCCTTCAAAGTAAAGACAAAGTCACTTTTTCGGTGGCTTTGTCTTTTTTTGATACAGATCCAATTAGCCAATCAAAATTGGTTTGTTATATTTGATTGTTAGCGGTGGGAGCAAGTGTCAAGCCCTGCGGCACAAGTTGCCATTTTCATGCATGGGAGGCATCTTGACTCCGTTTTTCACTTTTATCTATAGCAAAATATCCTTGACACCTCTGTCGCGAATGTGTTAAAATAAAGGCAAGAAAACAAAAGGAGTCGGCAAGTCATGATACAAGCAAAACTATCCTTAAAATTTTACCTCATTGCCTGTCTGTTGCTCGGGCTTGTTGTATTCGGTTGGTACGGCGTTTTGTTTTTAAATGCCAACGAAATCCTCATGGAAGATAACACACCCATGGACACCGGCACCAAAATAATCTTCACCGTACTGCTCTCTCTTGTCCTTACCTCGTGGAGCATATCTATGCTCACCGTAATTCGTCAGATTCTGCTCGGCGCGGCTTTTACGATGGATGAAAACGGCATCCATGACACCGCGACTGTAACGATCTTTTTGGCGTTTATCTTTGTAACGCCTGTCAAACAAATCCCATATGAAGCGGTTCAAAGTATCTCCCATAAAAACAACATTCTGACACTTACGATCGATAAATCGAAAATAAAAGCGCTGTCAATTCTCAAGCCCTTGGTAAGAAAAGAATATCATTTCTTTTCAGGCTTCACCACCGAAAAAAACAAAACCATAGAGGAAGCCTTATCCCAATTCATGCAGAAAGGCGACGAAACCGTATGACTCAACAATCCCGAAACACCATCACACGCAAGCAGATCGAAGAGGAACTCTATTTTTACAACACGGCGGACATCAAGGCAACGGTGGTATTCTGCCTGTGTCTTGCGCTCTTTTTTGGACCTCTCACCTTTGGCATACTTTATCTCATCATAACCGAAACCACAGATACAGCGCTCAAGATTGGGCTAAGTATTCCTTTGGGCGCTCTTTTCAGCGCGCCGATCTGGGGCAATCTGATCAAGTTAGCAAAGCACATTGCAAAAAGAAGCCTTTTGAAAAAGGGACTGTTCGAGGTTAAAATTCTACCCGTGTCCGACAAGTATGAAAGCAATCGCAATCGTAGCACGGTGCGACTGCTTGAATTTCCGAACCTCAAGGAAATTGCCGTTTCAAGCGCCACCTATTCGCTTGCTTCGTGGGGCGACGAGTTTTACGTCGTTCATTACAAAGGCAAATCCAAAATCGAACTTTTGTATTCCCTAAAAACGCACGACTACAGGGAATTGTAAAGGCGGTGACTGTATGAAAACCTTTTGTTTTACGATTGATGACAACATCCGTTTTATCAAAGAGCTGGAAGAAACGGGGGCTGAGAGTCTCTTTGACCACCCTTATCCTGCCATGCTGTGCCGACTGCACGAAAAGTTCGGCATCAAAATTCAGCTCAATCTCTTTTACCGCATGACGGGTTTTGATCTTTCCATGGCAAGTGACCGCTTCAAAAACGAATGGCAAGAAAATGCCGATTGGCTCAAGCTTTCCTTCCATTCCGAGCGCGAAAACGTTTATCCGTATCAGCATTCCGGCTACCATGAGGTCTTTGGCGATTGCGGGGCGGTGCATCGCGAGATTTTGCGCTTTGCTTCTGCCGCATCGCTTGCCAACACCACAACGGTGCATTACTGCCAAACCACACCTGATGGGACTCAGGCACTTGCGGATTGCGGCGTGAAAGGTCTTCTCGGTTTGTTCGGCACAAACGAAAAACCGTCCACCTCTTACAGCTTGGACGAGGAAAAGGCATCTGAAATCCGAAACGGCAAGATCCTCACACTTGACGGCATGGCGTATGCCGCCATCGACATGATCGTAAATTCGGTAAAACACGAGAACATCACATCAACGCTTGCCTCGCTTGTGCCACGTGAAACACTCCGCGTGATGATCCATGAGCAGTATTTTTACCAAGATTATAAAGCCTATCAGCCCGATTTTGAAGAAAAGTTGACCACGGTTTTTGAAATTCTTAAACAAAACGGCTATGAAAGCCGATTCTTTGAAGAGATGATATAAAAAGGAGAAAAGTATGAAAAAAATATCCCTTATCGCCCTTTTGCTCGGCGTGATTTTACTTCTGTCCTCTTGCGGCGGTCTTCCCACCGATGCCACCAAGCTCGTTGCCAAAATGGAAGACGAAGGTTATGAAGTCAGACGAACAATCGGAGATGACCGCATAGCGGAATACGTCGCGGAATACGGCCTTGTTCAAGGTGATGTTACCGCCATCGTACACGCCGAAAAGAAAAGCAAAAGCAACGATTTCTTGCTGACAATGGGTACTTTTCTTTACTGCAAAGACGAAAGCGTTGTTCTCACCTTGAAAAGCGCCATAGAAGAGTCTTTAAGAGAGCAATTCGGTGCGGTAAACAATCCTGCCTACCACAATTTCACGGTGAAACAAAAGGGCTTGATCGTGTTCTTCGGCACGGAAAAGGTCTGGTCTGTTGCCAACGATTAACGAAAAAAGGAGCTAAAATAGCTCCTTTTTTCTGTCGGTAGGTATCATCTTTATGTAATTTCAAAGCATCCTTTAGAGTCTATCTCACAGCTGTCCATCGTATTATTTTCTTCTTTACTTTTTGGATCAAATTCGGGAAAACAAAGCAAATAATAGTCACACTCGTCGCAACAACACTCAAAGCCTTGCTCTCCGTTGCCAAGACAAACAGCAGGCTTTCCGGGTGTCAGTTCCACATCGGTAATATCGATTATCTTTTTTTGAGTATCCTTGCTCATATATCCTCCGCATATAAAAAAGTGCGGCAACCGAAGTTACCGCACCGAAAAACGCAAACCCCGATTGTCGCCAAACAAATTTAATAGAATCAGAGTATCTCTACCATAATCACTATCCGGAATTTGCGCTTTTACCAAATTCTAAAAATGATTATGGCAAAAAAGGGTATAATTATCCCATAAGAGAAAAAGATACCGCTAATTCTATTATTAAATTTGTTTGGCATAATTATTATAGCACAATTTTTGCGCTTTGTAAATATATTTAGATAAGTTTTATAGTATTGGTAATAAAAAGCCGAGGTGGCACCACTGCATTTATTTCCACAAATACCAAAAAGCTCTGCCGAGTTGGCAGAGCTTTTTCTTATTTTTCATCGTCGGGAATATAGGATTTATACACTTTCTGCGTTTCTGCTTCTGGCGGGGTAGGGGCTTTCAAGCGCTTGCGCAGGAAGAAATACACCACCGCACCAATCGGAAGCATGATGTGAAGCGAAACAAGATCCTTCACGTGACCGATCAGGGCTGTATAATCAAAGATAAAGCTGATGGCAAAATCAAAAGCAAAGCTGCCGTCACCGTAGCTGAAGGAAAGGGTAACGATACCGAGAAGAATCAGCGAAATCCAAAGGAACTTGCTTTCGATTTTGCGAAGCGCGCAATCGATTGCCATCCAAAGAATAAAGGCAATTTCAAGGACCGACACACCAAGTGCCACCCACTGCCAGTCTTTGGTTTCGTCAAGCGTGGAAACGGTACCTGAGGTTTCAATGTATTTCTTTAGGTTTTCTTCCGGCTCGCCCACCTGAAAACCGCTGAGGGACCTTGTGCCTTTTTCCATGTTGGCAGAAAGCACAAGCTGCTTTTCATCAGAGAGCAGAATATACTGTGTGCTTTCGTAAACGCGACCGTCCTGTTCTTTCTCTGCGGTAGCGTGAACGTAAAGCTCATAGTCTTCAATCACCAGAAAGACAGGCTCAAACTTTTCGTAAAAATCATCAAACTCCTCCTGTGTGCAAGAAGCCGCCACAAGCGAAAAGGCAGTTTCGGTATCGCCTATTTTCATGGCATTCACCATGCGAACGGTCAGATCGCGAAGCGTTGCGCTTTCGGGAACGGTTTCTCCACAGGATGTGAGAAAAAGCAGCGGAATCAGAAGAAGAGAAAGAATGGCAATCAGACGTTTCATAAAAGCCTCCAAAAGTGATCGATGCCAACAGTATAGCACAAAAAACAGGACTTTGCAAGAGAGTTTCTGTTACAGCTTGATTCTCTTATTGAAAAACATACCCACAAAAACAAATACGGCTATGTAGATCAGCGAGCCAAAAAGACATTCAAGCAGTCTTTCGGTGCTGACAGACAGCGACAGATCGCCCAAAAAGCTCGTCACCCAATAATTGTTCAAATTGATCTTTTTAAGCTTTAACAGCAGCTCCAACAAGCTGAGAACAAGGCTTGCCGCAATGGGAGACAAAACATAGGTGGCAATCGAAGAGCCGTTTTTGCAAAGCACCGAAGCGATGAAAAAGGCAAACAGCACCTCTGCCATGGCGGCAACGTACTGTACTGCCAAAACGGCAAAGTATTTGGCGCTTTCCACCTCGCCCACACCGTAAGCCAACGCGCCAAGCGCAAAGGCAAACAACTCCAGCGCCAAATACATCGCGCTTGCCGCAACGAGTGTGGCAATCAGCTTGGCAAAATAGACGCTTGTGTGCGAATAACCTTTGGCATAAATATTTTTAACGGTTTGCCGGCTGTAATCTTCACACATGAACAGAATCGCAAAAATGCCCGCAAGCAGAGTGAATGAACCGCTGTTCACCCCATCAAGCAATATATCAAACGCTTGGTAAGTTTCCTGCGTGATGCTGAAAATGATCTCGGTCAAGAGCGTCATCAAAAACAAAAGGGCAAAGCTAACCGTCGTACAAATATAAAAGCTTTTTTTCCTTGTAAGCTTCCGAAACTCAAACTGCAAGAGGTTTTTCATTTATTTGCCCATCCTTTCGATAAAGTAATCTTCTACACCTTGGCTTTCGCTTATCACCTGATAGATTCTCACACGGCTTTGAACCAATTCTTCTACGATGAGCGAAACATCTTCAACCGGCGAAAGAATACGAAGAATTTGCCCGCTTTGATCAATTTGAATATTCGGATGGCAATTTGTCAGAGCGGCAACGGCAAGCGCAGGGTCGTTCACGATCAGTTTTACAGACGTGCGGGAACGTTCTTCAAGTTCAGAAGCAGTCAGTTCTTCTACCAACACGCCGTCTGCCATAATGCCGTAGCTCGTTGCAATCTTTCCGAGTTCGTCAAGCAAATGGCTTGAAATCAAAAAGGTCACGCCTTTGGCATTCATTTCCAAAATCACATCGCGCACTTCCTTGATGCCGGCGGGATCAAGCCCGTTGATCGGCTCATCCAAAATCAGCATCTCGGGGTTGCCAAGAAGCGCAATCGCCAAGCCAAGGCGTTGGCGCATACCGAGTGAAAACTCACCCGCCTTTTTCGCGCCTGTATTTGCCAAGCCAACGAAGGCAAGAAGTCTTTTGATCTCCTCATCAGACGTGGGCGCAAGAATGGCAAAGCGTTTCAGATTTTCAAGCGCCGTTTCGTTTTGATAAAGCGCAGGCGTTTCCACAAGCGAGCCGATTTTTCGTCTTGCCGCGCCAAGCTCTTCGCCGCCGAACAGCTTGATTTCGCCGCTGTTTGGCGCGGTAATGCCAAGCAAAAGCTTCATCAGCGTGGTTTTGCCCGCACCGTTTTTGCCAATCAAGCCGTATATATCGCCTTTCTTGACGTGCAAAGACATATTGTTAACGGCAGCTTTTGTACCGTACCGCTTCATCAGCGCTTTTGTTTCAATCACATATTCCATATCAACACTGCCTTTCAGGAGTTTTCTGCCTACATTTTACCACAGACAGGATAGGGGTGTCAAGTTTTTTTCGATTTCACTTAGTACCCAACAACAAAAAGCCCCGTTGGTGCACCTGCGATAAAGCAGGTGCACCAAAAGCTTTATATTGACAGCCTTTCTCTTGTATGGTATATTATTTATGAAATTCAACGACAAAAGTAAAGGAGCTATTTATATGGAATATGCACAGCAAACAATCGTAGATTTTTTGAGTGGTAATTTAGATATTGTGGAATTTCGCCAACTGTATGATGAGAAACCGGAAATTGATGCTTTTTTACAAAAAATCATTGACAATATGAAAAAGGATTATAGCAGAAAAATTCTTTATTTTCCTTTAATGATTGCCGGAGTTGAAAATCAATATATTCAAGCAGTTCCGTATTTGCTTGACCCCAAAACCGATCCCGGACGTCTATATTGTCCTCCTCAATATGAATCAGTTCGTCAATGTCTTACCTATGAATTTCGCCTTGAAACACACGATGTTGAAACCGCAAGTGGAGCTTCCACATTTTATATTGAGGTTTACTCGATTTACTATCAAATAGATCAGTCTGTTCCATTTTGTTATAAATATGGAGATGCCTATCGCTTTGCGATTGAAGTTATTCCCGAATACCTTGAAGGTGGGGAATCGGAAAAATATATACAAAAGCATATCATTCCTCTATTTCCCGAAACGATGAAAAAGACGGAACGAAAAAAAGCAATCAAAGCAAAAATCAAGGAAGCATTTAAGAGCGAAAAGGGATATCCTTGTTGGCCTCAAGCTTCCGAGTGGCCAATGGACAAAGAAGGAAAACCGTGCACCTACATCGGAAAAGGAAAGAGCAACGGTGATTTGCGCCGATTCCGTTTTCGTGATGAAACGACGGGAGAAGAAATCGTCATAGAACAGTTTTATTAATATCTTTATTTGCCCCGCCACGTGTGGGGCTTGTCTTTTGTGTCCACAAAAGCAGTGCTTGTCAGGAAAAGCAGATGGACTTTCGAGGCACGTAAACCAAAGGCTCCCTTGTGTAAAGGGAGCTGTCACCGAAGGTGACTGAGGGATTGTTTTACGATGAAATTTTTGCTTTTACAATCCCTCCGTCTTGCTTCGCAAGCCACCTCCCTTTACACAAGGGAGGCTTTTTACCACCCGATAGTATAAAAAAGAGTACGAACAAAATGCTCGTACTCCTTTTGTTTCTCGGCAGGTAAACCTGCTTTATGGAAGGCCTCCCTTTGGGGCTTTGTTGTTATTCGGTTTCTTCTGTTTCTTCCACAGCCGAGCGATGGGTTTCCACGCAAAAGCCGCGGTGATTGCACTTCGGGCAGGTCAGTTTTCTTGTATTCGGGGTATGATTTGCCCAGAAAGCCTCGCCGAATTTCGGCAAAAACACGTGATGGCATTTGGGGCAGATATACGCTACATTCTTGAAATAATAGCGGCTGATCAGAACAGCATAGGGAATACCCACGGCAAGCCAGACAAGGAACGGCCACCAAATGCCTGTCATGATCCACAGAATGATCGAACCCCACTGCAAAATACCGACCGGAATTGCCGACAAAATCATCGTCAAAATCACTTTTCTGCGTTTCTTTTTGTATTCCATAATAAGTGCTACGTCACCCACCGCTTCACGAAGCGAATTTTCGGTTTTTTTAAGTGCTTGCTGCAGTTTCTTGATACGGTCGATCTTTTTCTGCTTGTCGGCAAGTTCTTCCTTCAAAAGAAAAAGCTGTTCTTCGAGAATGGTAGCAATCACCGCATCCGATTCTTCTTCTTTCAAAAGCGTTGCGATCTGACTGAGCGAAAGACCAAGCTCTTTGAGATAGCAGATTACCTTCATTTTAGAAAGATCCTCTTCCGAATATAAACGTCTGCCGCCCTCCGAAAGCTCAGTTGGCATCAAAAGACCGCGCGTGTCATAATACTGTACCGTCCTGACCGACACGCCACAAAGTTTGGCAAGCTCTCCCGTTGTGTAAAGTGACATAACATGCACCTCCTTTCGAGACTATTATACTCTATCACGCGGCGTCACGAGCAATACCTGACGCCGGGGGATTTTTCTTTTTTTCACTCTCAAATTTGTAGAGTTAGTTTTTTTCGTCAAAACAAACCGTCACAGACTCGCCCTCGGTAAGATGCAGCTTCTGAAAACCGCAAAGCGACTTGTGAGGTAAATATTCATAGCAGAGCAGTGTATAGTCAGATTCCTTTCAGCTTCGTTTTTTTGTATTGTAACACAAATACAGTCCCTTCGCAAGAGTATTTTCCCCGGAATACCGTGATCACGCCTTTTTCTTCGATTCGCCGTAAAAAATTATGAAAAATAATTGCCGAAAACCCTTGACTTCAGCACTTTAGTGTGATAAAATCGAATGCAGTTGTTCATTTTGCAAAAAGTCGCTTGACAAGCGGTTTTTTGATAAAAACCATCCTTGCCCAAAAGGAGTCAAACCATGGAAAAAAACCACAAAGAAGCAAAAGAGCTTTTTAACGCCATTCTCTCGCTGCAAACTGCCGAAGAATGCGAAGCGTTTTTTGAAGATCTTTGCACCATCAAAGAAATACAAGACCTTTCCCAGCGTTTTCAGGTAGCCAAAATGCTGAGTGAAAAAAAGAATTATCAAGATATTTCCAAAGCCACAGGTGCCAGCACCGCCACCATTTCCCGCGTGAATAAATGCTTGATGTACGGCAAAGGCGGCTACCGTCTGACACTCAACAAAAAGCAAGCAGAAGGGAAGGTCACAAGATGACACAGAATCTCACACTTCGCCCCGAAGAGAACGCCATGCTTTCGCTTCGCGCGCTGTATGTTTCTTACGGATACACCCCGTTTAAGATGACCAAGTTTGAAGAATACGATCTATACGTGCGTAACAAGAATTTTCTGCTTTCCGACCATATCATCACCTTTACCGATACCGACGGCAAGCTGATGGCGCTAAAGCCCGACGTGACGCTGTCAATCGTCAAAAACAGCAAAGACACGCCCGATCTGCGTCATAAAGTCTATTACAGCGAAAACGTTTACCGCGTTTCGGGCAAAAGCGGCAGCTACCGCGAGATCATGCAAACAGGTCTTGAATGCATCGGTGACGTGGATACCTACTGTCTTTCGGAGGTTTTGACGCTTGCTGTCAAGAGCCTTGAAACCCTCTCGCCCGATTCGATTCTTGCCGTTTCCGATCTTGACCTTGTGTCCGAGGCCGTGGCTTTAACAGGCGCTTCTTATCCCGCACAGAAAAAGCTTCTTACCTGTGTTGGCGAAAAAAACCGCCACGGCATTGATGAAATTTTGAAAGATGAAGGCATTGACCCCGCCGCAGGAAGCCTTCTCAAGGCCTTGCTTTCGGTCAGCGGCACACCGAGTGAAGCGTTTGCCGCCCTTTCTTCTCTCAATCTGCCTGCATCGATGCAGGCGCTCACCGAGCGCTTTGCCGCACTTTTACGCCTTGTGCCGCAGGAGCGCGTGAGAATTGATTTTTCCACCGTCAGCGATTTTCGCTATTACAACGGCGTTGTTTTCAAGGGCTTTGTGAAAAACATCCCCACCGACATTTTGTCGGGCGGTCAGTACGACAAGCTCATGCAAAAGATGGGCAGAGAATCGAAAGCTGTCGGCTTTGCTGTTTATCTTGACCTTCTTGAAGACTTGAACCGCACCCGTCGTGACTACGACTATGACACAGTCGTTTTGTATAACGACGAAAGCGATCCATTCACCGTTGCCCAAACGGTAGAAACGCTGACGCAAAAGGGAGAGCGTGTTACCGCTGTGAAAAAACTGCCGCAAGGCATCTTCCGCCACACGGTTGTTGTGGAAAAAAGCGAGGTGAAAACTCTTGTCTGATATGCTGAATATTGCGCTTCCGAAAGGGCGTCTTGGCGAAAAGGTTTACGCCATGTTTGAAAAAGCAGGCTTTGAATGCCCCTCGATCAAAGAGCAGAACCGCAAGCTGATCTTCGAAAACCCCGAAAAAAAGGTACGCTACTTTTGGGTAAAGCCTTCCGACGTTGCCATTTACGTGGAACGCGGTGCTGCCGACATCGGCGTTTGCGGCAAGGACATTCTGCTTGAATACAATCCCGATATTTACGAGCTTTTAGACCTTGGCATTGGCAAGTGCCGCATGGCAGTTGCCGCCCCCAAGGGGTTTCGTGACGATACCACACGCACCTTAAAGGTTGCCACCAAATTTTCGGGCATCGCAAGCCGACACTACCGCTCGGTAGGACGCGATATTGACATCGTGCATCTCAACGGCTCGATTGAAATTGCCCCCATCCTTGGTCTCACCGACGTGATCGTGGATATTGTGGAAACAGGCACGACCTTAAAAGAAAACAATCTTGAAGTGATTGAAACCGTTGTGCCGATCAGCGCAAGACTGATTGCCAACAAAGCAAGCTTCCGTTTTAAGGGCGAAGAGATTGAGCATATTGTCACAAGCTTTTCGTCCTATCTGGCAAGCGAACAAAACTGAAAAAACAAAGGAAACGGATATGATTAGTATTTTACGCTACGGCGAAGTGGAAAAGAGTGAAATCTTCGCCCGTGTGACACCCACGGTGGATGTTGCCGCCATCGTGTCGGATATTATTGCAAATGTCAGAGCAAAGGGCGATGCTGCTCTCTACGCTTACTGCGAAAAATTTGATAAAGCAAAGCTCACATCTCTTTTGGTTTCACAAGAAGAAATTGACGAAGCCATCGCTCAGGTTGAGCCGAAATTTCTTGAAATCCTCGAAACCGCCGCCAAAAACATCCGCGCCTTCCATGAAAAGCAGGTGCGTAACTCGTTTATCATCAACAACGAGCGCGGAATTGTCACAGGTCAGAAAGTGATCCCCGTCGATAAAGCGGGACTTTACGTGCCGGGCGGTACGGCGGCTTACCCCTCCACCGTTCTGATGGACTCGATTCCTGCCAAAATTGCAGGCGTTAAGGAGATCGTGATGGTCACACCGCCCAACAGCGAAGGCAAGGTGAATCCTGTCATTCTCGCCGCCGCCAAGGTTGCAGGCGTTGACAAAATCTTCAAGGTCGGCGGCGCGCAGGCAATTGCCGCGCTGGCTTACGGTACCGAAAGTGTACCCAAGGTCGATAAGATCGTGGGCCCCGGTAATGCTTTTGTTGCCGAAGCCAAAAAGCAGGTATTCGGTGTTGTATCAATCGATATGATTGCAGGTCCGAGTGAGATTTTGATCGTTGCCGACGGCAAGACCAATCCCGCACACGCCGCAGCAGACCTTCTCTCGCAGGCAGAGCACGATAAACTCGCAAGTGCTGTGCTTGTGACTGATTCCTATGAGCTTGCCCTTGCCGTGCAGGCTGAGCTTGAAAAGCAGATTCCGCTTTTAGAGCGCGCCGAGATCGCACGCGCTTCGATTGACCAAAACGGCAAGATCATCGTGGCAGATACGCTTGACGTGGTGATTGACATCGCCAACGAGCTTGCTCCCGAGCATCTTGAACTGCTTCTTGACAATCCTTTTGATTATCTCGATGCCATCCGTCACGCAGGCTCGATCTTCATGGGCAGATTCTGCCCCGAAGCGCTCGGCGACTATTACGCAGGCGCAAACCACACCTTGCCCACAGGCGGCACGGCGAAATTTTCAAGTCCTTTGTCGGTTGACGATTTCGTAAAGAAAACGCAGTACACCTATTACACCAAGGAAGCGCTTGCTCGCGTTGCCGAGGAGGTTGCCTTCTTCGCCGAACAAGAAGGTCTCACCGCCCACGCCAAGAGCGCTGTGATCAGAACAAGAGAAGAGAAGTAATAAACTCAAATACAGGCAAAAAAATGCTGCCATAAAGGCTCTCTCCGGGAGGGAACTCCCACGATAGTGGGTGAGGGAGAATGCGTTACAATATCGTTTTCTCACATTTCAAGTTACGCAGGCTCCTTCCGTCTTTGCCTGCGGCAAAGCCACCTCCCTCCCGGAGGGAGGCTTCAAATAACAATTGCCTATCAAGTTTTATTGCCACCCCAAATAACACCAAAACGAGGCAGACTATGAGCCGATTTTTCAGCCACAAATATGACGCGCTGACGCCGTACACTCCGGGCGAGCAGCCGAAAGAAAAAAAATACATCAAATTGAATACCAACGAATCTCCTTTTCCGCCCTCTCCGAAAGCGGTGGAAGCGGCGGCAAAGGCGGCGGCAAGCTTGCAACTGTATTCCGACCCCACGGCGGCAAAGCTGCACGAAAAGATTGCGGCACTGTATGAGGTGGATGCCGAAAACGTGCTTGCCACCAACGGCTCGGATGAAATTCTGAATTTCGCTTTTATGGCATTTTGCGACAAAGAGCATCCTGCCATCTTTCCGAATATCACCTACGGCTTTTATTCGGTCTTTGCGGAGCTGAATGGCGTGCCGTATGAGGAGATTCCCTTAAAAGAGGATTTTACGATCGACCCCGTCGATTATATCGGTCAAAACAAAACAATCTTCATTGCCAATCCCAACGCCCCCACAGGCATTTCGCTTTCGCTTGATACCATTGAAGACATCGTCAAGAGCAATCCCGACTCGGTGGTGGTGATTGACGAAGCATATGTGGATTTTGGCGGTGTAAGCGCCGCACCGCTGACAAAGCAGTATAAGAATCTGCTTGTGACAGGCACGTTTTCAAAATCGCGCTCGATGGCAGGTGCAAGACTCGGTTTCGGTATTGCGTGTAAAGAACTGATAGGCGACTTAAACACCATCAAATACTCCACCAACCCTTACAATGTCAACTCGATGACCATGGCGGCAGGCATTGCCACCTTGGAGGACGAAGCATACACGCAAACAAACTGCCAAACCGTGATCGAAAACCGCAGCTTTTTGCAAAAAGAACTCGCCAAACGCGGCTTTGTGATGACTGATTCAAAAGCTAACTTTTTGTTTGCTGCCCACCCCGATTACGAGGGCAAAGATCTCTATCTTGCTCTGCGTGAAAAGGGGATTCTGGTGCGCCATTTCCAAAAGCCGCTCATCGACAAATATCTGCGTATCACGATCGGCACAAAAGAAGAGTGCGAAGCGCTCCTTGCGGCATTTGATGCCATTTTCAGCCAAACAAAAGAGGTATAAACCATGAGAAACGCTACCATTATTAGAAAAACCAACGAAACCGATATCAACCTGACGCTTTCTCTCGACAAAGGCGAAAGAAAAATCGACACAGGCTGCGGTTTTCTTGACCATATGCTTGATCTCTTTGCCAAACACGGTAACTTCGGTCTGGAAGTAAGTTGCAAGGGCGACACTCACGTGGACTTTCACCACACAGTAGAGGATGTTGGCATTGCGCTCGGCGAAGCCTTTAGCAAGGCACTTGGCAACAAAAAAGGTATTGTCCGCTACGGCTCGATGATTCTGCCGATGGACGAGGCTTTGATCCTGTCTGCTATTGACCTTTCGGGAAGAGCGCATCTTTCCTTCTCCTTGAATATTCCTGCGAAAAGACTTGGTACATTTGACACCGAGCTTGTGAAGGAATTCTTCTTAGGCTTTGTGAGAAGCGCCGCTTGCACCTTGCACATTCAGCAGCTTGCCGGCAAAAACTCGCACCACATCATCGAAGGCGCGTTCAAGTCGGTGGGCAGATCGATGAAGCAAGCTTGCGCCATTGATTCGGAAAACCCCGACAGCATCCCCTCCACGAAAGGAGTGCTTTGATGACAGTCATTATTGATTACGGCGTGGGCAATCTTTTTTCCTTAAAATCTTCCTTTGCCTCTCTCGGTGTTGACGTCACCGTTTCGGGCAGAGAAGAGGATATTCGCAAAGCTGACCGCATCATTCTCCCCGGTGTGGGCGCGTTTGGCGACGCGGCAGAAAAGCTCCGCGCTTCAGGTCTGTTCAACGCTCTTGTGGAAGAAGCAACAAACGGCAAGCCTCTGCTTGGCATTTGCCTTGGTATGCAGCTTCTGTTTGAAAAAAGCTACGAATACGGTGAACATAAAGGACTCGGACTCATCCCCGGTGAGATTCGTCCGATTGCCGACGTGATTCCCGCTGACTATAAAATTCCGCACATCGGCTGGAATGCGCTCGATTTTTCCGAAAAAGAATCCGCGCTGTTCCGCTATATCAAAAACGGCGACCATGTGTATTTCGTGCATTCCTTTTATGCCACGGGATGCGGAGACTTTACCATTGCGTCGTCCGAATACGGCGCGCCCCTGACGGCGGCGGTGCAAAAGGGTAAGATCTTTGGTTGCCAATTCCACCCCGAAAAGAGCGGCAAGGTGGGACTTGCCATTCTCAAAGCCTTTTGTGAGGAGGTGGCAGAATGCTGATTTTTCCCGCCATTGACCTTTTTGAAAAAAAAGCAGTCCGCCTGTATAAGGGTGACTATGCCCAAATGACGGTGTATAGCGATAATCCGCTTGCCGTTGCCAAAGATTTTGAAAAGGCAGGTGCCACCTGCCTGCACCTTGTTGACCTTGAGGGCGCAAAAAGCGGCGAAACACCCAATCTTGACGTGATTGCGTCAATCGTCAAAAACACTCAGCTTTTCACCGAGGTGGGGGGCGGTATTCGCAACATGGAAACGGTACACGCTTATCTTGACGCCGGTGTCAACCGCGTGATTCTCGGCACAGCGGCTGTGAAAGACCCCGCTTTCTTACAAGAAGCGCTTTCCACCTTTGGCGAAAAAGTTGCCGTTGGCATTGACCTGCGTGACGGCAAAATTGCCATCAAGGGCTGGACCGAAACGGCTGAAGTTGATACCGAGGATTTTCTTCTCTCTTTGCAAAACATGGGTCTTAAAACCGTCATTTGCACCGACATTGCCAAGGACGGCGCGATGCAGGGGGCAAACCATGCGCTTTACAAAATGCTTTCGGAAAGATTCTCTCTTCAGATTGTGGCATCGGGCGGCGTGTCTTCGCTTGACGACGTCAAGCGATTGTCTGCCATGAATCTTTACGGCGCGATTATCGGCAAAGCCTATTACACAGGAGCGATTGATCTTGCCGAAGCGATTGAGGTGACAAAACTATGATTACCAAACGAATTATCCCCTGTCTTGACGTGAAAAACGGCAGAGTGGTCAAGGGCGTGAACTTTGCAGGACTTGCCGATGTATCAAGCCCCGTGGCGCTTGCCGAATATTACAGCGAGTGCGGTGCCGACGAGCTTGTCTTTTACGATATCACCGCCTCCAGCGAGGGCAGAGCTTTGTTTACCGACATTCTCACCGAGGTCGCAAGCAAAATTTTCATTCCTCTGACAGTCGGCGGCGGCATCAACACCCTTGCCGATTTTGACCGCGTGTTAAAATGCGGGGCCGACAAGGTCAGCGTCAACTCGGGCGCGATCAAGAATCCCAAGCTGATTGAAGAAGCCGCCAAACGCTACGGCAATCAGTGCGTGGTGCTGTCCTGCGATATCAAGCGTGTGGACGGTGTCTTCCGCGTATTTGCCAAGGGCGGCAGAGAAAACACAGGCATGGAAGCCATCGAATGGATCAAAAACGGTGTCAACTCCGGTGCAGGCGAGGTGGTTGTCAACTCGATCGACACCGACGGCGTGAAGGGCGGCTTTGACATTGAAATGCTCAAAGCTGTGGAGGATGCTGTATCCGTGCCGATCATCGCATCGGGCGGCGCGGGCAATATGCAGCATTTTGTCGATCTTTTCCGCGAAATCCCGCAGATGGATGCAGGCCTTGCTGCGTCAATCTTCCATTTCGGTGAAGTGAAAATTGCCGATCTCAAACAGACACTCAAGGATGCAGGCATCCCTGTCCGCATCTGACTTTGGAAAGGATACTACCATGATCAATATTGAAGAACTCAAATTTGACGAAAAGGGCTTGATTCCCGCTGTGGTGATTGATGCCAAAACCAAGCGCCTTTTGACCCTTGCGTATATGAACAAAGAAAGCCTTGCCATCACCATGGAAAAGGGGCTTACCTGCTTTTACAGCCGCTCCCGTCAGGAATTGTGGCTGAAAGGCGAAACCAGCGGCAACTATCAGCACGTGGTTTCGATCACTGCCGACTGCGATAAGGACGCGCTTGAAATCCTCGTTGAGCCCGACGGCCCCGCTTGCCATCTTGGCACGACCTCTTGCTTTGAAAACCCCGTATGGGAAAGTGAAGACAGACACGCGTTTTCTCTGGAAGCCTTGATGACCTTAATTGAGGGCAGAAAGACCGACCGCAAGGAAGGCTCTTACACCACCTACCTCTTTGACAAAGGCATTGATAAGATTCTTAAAAAAGTGGGTGAAGAATGCACCGAGGTCATCATCGGCGGCAAGGCAGGCGACAAAAAAGAAACTGTCTACGAAATTGCCGACCTCACTTATCACGTGATGGTGTTGATGATTGAAATGGGCATCTCGCTTGAAGATATCCACAATGAGCTTGCATCCCGTCATGTGATTGACAAAAAGGTCAAGCAGGAGAAAATGACCCAATGATCAAAGCGGATTTTCACGTCCACACAAACTTTTGCGACGGCAAAAACACACCCGAGGAGATGGTGCAAGCCGCCATCTCGCTCGGTATGACATCTCTTGGTTTTTCGGTGCATTCTTACACCGAATTTGACCAAAGCTACTGCATCAAAAAAGAAAAGGTGGCTGCATATATTGAAGAAATCAATCGGTTAAAAGAAAAGTATAGCAGCAAGATCCGCATTCTTTGCGGCATAGAGCGCGATCTGTACGCCGAAACACCGGAAGGATGCTTTGATTACACCATCGGTTCACTCCATTACGTGAAAAAGAACGGCGTGTATTACACGGTGGATGAATCGGCAGACCGTCTTCGCAAAGCCATCGACGAGGCTTGGCAGGGAAGTGCTGTTGACTTTGCCAAGGACTATTTTGCCGAAGCTTCGCGCCTTGGTGAAACCTCACCTGACATCATCGGGCATCTTGATCTCATCACCAAATTTGACGAGATCGAGCCCATTTTTGATATCACAAACCCCGCCTATGTTGCCGCCGCCAAGAAAGCGGTGGATGCGCTGTTGCCGCTTGGCGTGCCGTTTGAGATCAACACAGGCGCCATTTCGCGCGGCTACCGCAAAACGCCCTATCCCGCGCCTTTCTTGCTTGCCTATATCCTTGAAAAAGGCGGCAAAGTCATCCTTTCGGGGGATGTCCATGCCGCATCGGGTCTTCTTTGCCATTTTGAAGAAGCGGAAGCCTTGGCAAGATCCTTGGGTGCCGAAGCGTTTGAAACGCTGTGATACCGATGGACGAGAAGAAGGAATTGCCGAAACGGAAGCCGACAAGATTGAAACATTTTGATTACAGCTCTGTGGGCGCATATTTCGTAACGATATGTGTAAGAGACAGGAAACGAATCTTATCTGAAATTGTAAAAACAGAGTTCACGGCTACAAATGAAACAACCGATTCAGCGGTAGGGGAGGGGCTTGCTCCTCCCGAATTTACGGTTAAATTGAAACCTTGCGGTAGAGTTGCCAAAGAACAACTACAATTGATAGAAAAGCGGTTTGAAAACGTAACGATCGAAGATTTTGTTATCATGCCCGATCACATTCATGTTATTATATATTTGCATGAAAAGGCGGGAGGAGCAAGCCCCTCCCCTACCTTAGATGATGTTGTTTGCGCGCTCAAATCGTTAATATCACGTAATTGCAAGAAACAATACGGAATAGAAAAAATATTTCAACGCTCGTCTGCTGAACATATCATTCGTGATCAAAAGGATTACGAAACACGAAGAAAATACATTTACGAAAATCCGATGAAATGGTATTACAAGCAACTTGATACCAAAGACTAATCAAAAAGGAGTTCCGCTTGGAACTCCTTGTTTTTTATTGGATGTGTTGGGAAACATCGATAATAGACTCAATCTGCTCCGAAACCGTATAAGGGAAGTACACAAACTTGTATTCATAGCTTTCGGTTTCTGTCACCGTACCCGATCTGGAAGTGGTTGTCTTTATCAAATTGCCGACATCATCGTAGGTATAATCGTAAACTGTTTTTTGACCGACGGCATCTGTTCTCACCTTTTGAATTGGTCTTCGGTCAGCATCGTAAGTATAATCCAAGATCAGTTGATCTTCCGTGTCTCTATTATACACCGTTTGAATCAGATCACCATTTGCATTGTAGCTATATTCAATCACAGTATCAACGCTGTCGCCGGTCATGGCGAAGGTTTCTTTCACGAGATAACCGTTTGAATCGTAATAATACTCATATACCTGTGATTCTACCCCGTCTTTGTCTGTGTAAAAGGATTTTGTCAGATTGCCGTTTGCATGATAAAGATACGTTGCGCGATAAACATAATCGTCGCCGTCTGATACCTCGGTATATACGATTTCACTCAAGTTTCCATTCGCATCATACGTATAATCCCCATAGGTAAATGGACCTGTCTCCGACATCAATTTTGTGTGGCTTATTCTTCCATTATCATCATATAAATAGAGAACAGCGGATACCTGATCGTACGCAGACATATATTGCGTCCACTCTGTCAAGTTTCCTCTGGCATCATAGGCATACTCAAAAACATATAAATTCGAGCAGTTATGGAGATAAGTCTCCTTTACGGGAAGGTTTTTGCTGTTATACAAAAAATCCACTTTCGTGGTATTGCCATACGCATGATCCTGACTGACCGACTTTGTGGGCACGTATCTGAAATAGGTAAGCTGTTCTTTGGCGTCGCGGTAATCGCCAAGCTCTTCAAAAATCCGATATGCCGCAGCAGAATCGCCCTGTTTGATCAAAGCGAATGCTTCTTCATATTTTGCCGCATACGGGTCTTTTGTGGTAATTGCGGCAGTGGTTTCGGTTGTGCCTGCACCGCTTGTGGTGGGAGTTGAATTGCCGCAAGCAGCAAAAAAGGCAGCAAGCATAAATAAAAGCAAAAGAACTAAAATAATCTTTTTCATGTCTTTTCCTCCAAAGTAAAATGTTTTCAATAATCTATCACTATTCTATCACGCGGACAGGCAGCCGTCAATCCTTTTTGTTCGGATTCTTGGGAAACCAGCCTTTTCTGACGCGCTCTCTTTGATCGAAAAGCTCTTTAATCGTCCAAAAACAGGAGCATCCGATCACACCAAGCACGGATGATACAATGGCATTCTGCAAGAACAAGGATGCCACCGTAAAGGCAACGCCGAGAATGGCAAAAACCGGCCATTTTTGACAGCCGAAATAGTATTCAAATTTGATCACGATCGGGTGAAACAACCCGATACACAAAAAGGAAATAAGTGCAATGATAAGACCTGTAAAATTCATACTGACTCCTATTTTTTATACGAAATGTTTTTTATCTCTTCGTTCTGCCGTTCATGTTGCCGTTTGCCAAAGAGAGGATCTCATCTTTGGTGGCAAGGCTTGCATCCCCCTTGATCGAATGTGCAAGACAAGACGCGGCGGCGGCAAACTCCACCGTTTTTTGCGCGGGCATATTGCTTGCAAGCGCATACAAAAGCCCTGCGGCAAAGGCGTCGCCGCCCCCCACACGGTCAAGAATGTCCATTTTGTAGGTAGGCGAGGAGACAAACTCCTTGCCGTCATATAATTTTGCGGCAATGCTGTTGACGTTTGCCGAAAAGGTGCGGCGCTCGGTCAGGGCAACAGCTTTCAAAGCGTAGCGGTCATACAGCGCTTTGGCAAGGGTTTGGTAGCCTTCATCACACGGGTCAACGGCAAGCGCAAAAAGCTCTGCCGCTTGGTTTTCGTTGGTCATGAGAATATCCACGTAGGGTAGGATTTCATCCATGGCTTTTGCCGCATCCTCTACCGACCAGAGCGCGGCGCGGTAGTTTGGGTCAAAGGAAACTGTCACGCCTTGTTTTTTTGCGGCTTTGAGCGCCGAAAGGGTTGCGGCAAAGCAAGCTTTTGACAAAGCCGGGGTAATGCCACTCAGGTGAAAATAATCGGCTCCTGCAAGAATGCTCTCCCAATCATACCCATCAGGGTCTGCTTCGGCAAAGGACGAACCTTTTCGGTCATATACCACTCGCGAAGGACGCCGGTCGATGCCTTGCTCCAAATAATAAACGCCAAGGCGGTTACCGCCGAACAGAATCTTGTCTGTTTTCACCCCATAGCGGCGCAGATGGTTGCGTGCCGCCTCGCCAAGCGGATTGTGGGGCAGGGTGGTAACAAACGAAGCATCAGCACCGAGAATGGCAAGAGAAAGTGCCACATTCGCTTCCGCACCGCCGTAGCAGGCTTCAAACGCATCACTTGCCACAAGACGCTCTTTGCCCGGGGGCGTTAAGCGCAGCATAATTTCGCCAAAGGTAACAATTTTCATTTTGTGTCTTCCTTTCTGTCAGCAAGGATAGTAGAAAGCTTACGGCAGTTTTCTTCAATATCGCCTTTCAGAATAAAGCTGCCACCCACTGCCGCTACGGCATCACAGGCAAGAAACTCCTTGAGGTTGGAAAAATCCACGCCGCCTGTGGGCATAAAACGAATGCTGCCAAAGGGAGCGGAGAGTGCTTTGATGGCGGAAAGACCGCCGTACACATCGGCAGGGAAGAATTTCACCACCGAAAGCCCGAGCGAGATTGCCTGCATGATCTCGGTGGGTGTCACACAGCCGGGAAGATAGGAGATATTCTTTTCGGCGCAAAGCTCAGCCACTTCGGTTGAAAGTCCGGGAGAGACCAAAAAAGATGCGCCGGCTTCTAATGCTTCTTCGGCTTGCGTGCGGTTCAAAATGGTACCCGCGCCAATGATCATGTCGGGGAACTGTTTTGATGCCAATTTGATCGCATCGGCGGCGCAAGACGTGCGAAAGGTGATCTCCACCGCCATAACACCGCCCTTTTGCAAAGCAGTCAGCATGGGAAGAGCCTCGTCAAGCGAGCGTATCACCGCCACCGGAATCACGGGGCAACGGTTAAATAGTAAATCTAATTTTTCATTCATCATAGAAAACCTCACACGCCGCTATAGGCGTTAAAGCCGCCGTCAACCGGGATGACGGTGCCTGTGACAAAACCGCTGGCTTCATCCGATGCAAGGAACAAAAGCGCGCCTAAAAGATCTCTGACATCGCCAAAACGCTTTTGCGGTGTGGCGGTGAGAATCTTGTGTGTACGCGATGTGGGATTGCCGTCCGTGTCAAACAAAAGCGCGCGGTTCTGGTGGGTAACAAAAAAGCCGGGCGCAATGGCGTTCACACGGATATGTGACGGCGCAAAATGCACCGCAAGCCATTCGGTAAAATTAGAAATGCCTGCTTTTGCCGCACTGTAAGCGGGGATTTTGGTCAGCGGATGATAGGCATTCATTGAAGAGATGTTGATGATATTGCCGCCGCCCTTCAGCATCCGCTTGCCAAACACCTGTGTGACAAGAAATGCCGAGGTGATGTTCAAATCAAACACAAAGCGAAGACCCGCTTCGTCAAGATCAAAAAACGAGCCGTCAAGAGGCATATCAGGCGTCATGGTCTCATTTTGGCAGGTCGCGCTCGGGTGATTGCCGCCTGCGCCGTTGATGAGAAGATCCACCTTACCAAAGGCATCCATCACCGCTTTGTCGGCTGAAAGAATACTTTCTTTGTCAAGACAGTCGCATTCTAAGGGCAGGGCATTCTCGCCGATTTCGGCGGCAAGGGCTTTCACTGCCTCATAATTGATGTCAAGCAGTGCCACCTTGGCGCCGCAAGCAGCAAGAGCGCGGGAGAATTCGCTCATCAACACGCCACCGGCACCTGTAATCACGGCAACTTTGCCGTGAAGATCAATTGTAAAAGGGAGTTTCATCATTCAGTCTCCTTTTTCATATTCTTTTGTACCGCTTCAAACAAGCCTGAAAGATAGCAAGCGCCAAGTGCGCGGTCAAAAAGACCGTAACCGGGTTTGCCGTCCTCTCCCCAGATGTTTCTGCCGTGGTCGGGGCGCACGTAGCCGTCAAAGCCATTTTCTACAAGGGCTTTCACAATGCCGTACATATCAAGACTACCCACATCTGTCATATGACCGCATTCATAAAAATCGCGCGTGTCGGTAAAGGCAATTTGGCGCAGATGGGCAAAGTAGGTACGGGGAGCGAGTAGCCTTGCAAGCTCGACCATATTGTTTTCTCTTGCCGCACCGAGCGAGCCTGTGCAGAGCGTGATGCCGTTTTCTTTGTCAGGCACGGCGCAGAACAGTCTCTCATAGCTCTCCTTTCCTGTGATGATACGGGGCAGGGAGAACATATCCCACGGCGGATCGTCGGGATGGATTGCCATGTTGATGCCTGCCTTGCGGCAGCTTGGCATAATGCCTTTCAAGAAATAAACGAGGTTTTCGAACAAAGTTTCGTGGCTCATGCCGCTGTATGCCGAAATCAAAGCCTCCAGCTCTTCGGAGCCGTAGCTTTCATCCCAGCCGGGCAAATGCAGATTGTGCACATCAAGCGCCATCAGCTCTTCATGACAGTAGGAAAGGGCATTGCTGCCGTCGGCAAGAGGGGTATGTAAATTGGTGCGAAGCCAATCAAACACTGGCATGAAATTGTAGCAAACGCATCGAACGCCTGCCTTGCCGAGGTTTTCAATCGTCTGTGCATAGTTGGCGATGAGTTTATCGCGGCTCGGTTTGCCAAGCTTGATATCCTCATGCACAGGCACGCTTTCGATCACTTCCATTTCAAGCCCTGCGGCATTTACTTTTTCTTTTAAGACAAGAATCCGATCAAGCGGCCAAGTCTCTCCCACGGGAATGTCGTAGATCGCAGTGACAACGCCCGATAAATTGGGAATTTCACGAATATAGGAAAGCGGGATCGAATCGCCCTCGCCATACCATCTGAATGTCATTTTCATATCAAGTCTCCTTTAAGCTAAGGATAAAAAGTCTTTGATATTGGTATATGAGATGCGCTTGACAAGCTCCTCAGCAGAGTCAATATCATATTCTCCCTTTTCCACGCGCTCTGCCACAAAGCTTGAAAGAATGCGGCGGAAAAAGTCAAAACGCACATAAGAAGCAAACGAGCGGCTGTCGGTCAGCATACCGAGGTTTGTGCCGAGTACGGCATATTCGGCAATCGCTTCAAGCTGTTTTTCAATGCCGCCAAGGGTGTCGTTAAACCACCAAGCCGCGCCTACGCGGATATTTGGAAACGCGCCCGAAAGGGTACAAAGAGCAGGCACAGCCGAGGGATTCAAGGAATACAGCACCGTTTTGGGAAGCGCATTTTTCTTCTGTAACGTATCGAAAAAGACGGCAAGTCGGTCGGTATCCACAAAGCCCCGCATCACGTCAAAGCCTGCGTCTTTGCCGACGGTGTTAAACATTTGCGTGTTCACGTTGCGCAAGGTGCCAAAGTGCATCTGCATCACCATGCCGCGGCGGGTGTATTCTTCGGCAAGAAAATAGGTCAAGTGCGAAGTCAAACGGGCAAGATCGTCTCTTTCAAGGGTAAGCCTTCTTTCAAACAGAGACGCCGCCGTTACCTCATTGCAATCGGCAAGCGGCAAAAAATCCATGCCGTGGTCGGCAATTTTGCATCCCTTTGCCAAGAAAAAGTCAAGCCGCGCCGAAAGCGCTTTTTTCACGCCCTCAAGTGAGTCGGTGACAATGCCGGAAGCTTTTTCAAGTTCAAGAAGCGCACCGTTGTCACAGGTGAGAATACGGTCGGGACGGAAGGTCGGGGCAACCTTGGTTTCGCCGTAGGTTCCGTGATACACAAGTGTGGATGTCGGATCGTCGGTGGTGGCAATGTATTCCACGTGAAACATCTCTAAAATGTCCGAAACGTGTAAGCTTTTGAGCTTTTCATTGGCAATTTCAAGAATCTTCGGCGCGTTTTCCTTGTTCAAGGGCAGAGTAATGCCAAAGAGAAGCTTCAACTCAAGCTGTGTGAAATAGTAAAGCGGGTTGCCAAAAAGCAGCGGAAAGATCTCGGCGTACTTCATAAATTTTTCATCAAAGGAAGCATCCCCCGTGATGTAATGCTCGTCCACACCGCAAAGCCGCATGGCGCGCCATTTGTAATGGTCACCCGAAAGCCAAAGCTCACCGAGAGAAGAGAAGCTTTTGTCCGTGGCAATTTCTTTTTCGTTCAAGTGACAGTGGTAGTCCACAATAGGGAGATCTTTGATTTTTTCATACAGCATAACCGCTGTTTCGTTTGTCAGAAGAATGTTATTTCCAAAAAATTCTCGTTTTGCCATCTTGCCACTCCGTTTTTTTATATCTTTTTTTCATTGTAGCATCTTTTTTGGTTTCTGTAAATATTTTTTGCAAAAATGTTCTTTGATTCTGTAAGAGAGGATATCATCCTCGCGTTAACAAACGAATAGGATAAAAGAAATTTGATTCGATAAACAAACGATAACCGGTAGGGGAGGGCTTGCTCCTCCCGTTTCACGGTCAATTGTTATTATACAAAATTTGATTATTTTCGGGAGCACCAAGGCGCTCCCCTACCGGTAAAATAAAAAAACAAAGCCTCGAAAGGCTTTGTTTTTTATTTTACTTCTTGCTGTTATCGAGGAAGACCACGATGCGGCGGTTGTTTTCCACGCCGATCGAGTTGGTCATCACACCCGTAATGCCCTGAATTTCAGAGTGAATGATGCGACGCTCGTAAGCGCACATCGGTTCAAGGGTCACGCTTCTTTTGTACTTGAGAACTCTTGCGGCGGTTCTTCTGGCAAGGTTACGGAGGGTCTGCTCGCGCTTGGCTCTGTAGCCTTCAATGTCCACAAGGATTCTGGTGTATGCTCTGTCATCGTCCTCATCTGCTTTCTTGTTGGCAGCAAGGTTGACAAGATACTGAAGCTGATCGAGTGTTTCACCGTGGTGACCGATCAGGATACCGGCGTCGTCACCGGCAATCGAGATCACTTTGTTGCCCTCATCGTTTTCCGAAAGGGTAACGTCTGCTTCGATCTGCATATCTTCGATCAGAGTTTTCACAAAGTTAACTCCGATATCAATCGGCAAAAGCTCATAGATCACTTTTACCTTGGCAGGCTGTTCTCCGAAACCGAGAAAGCCTTTTTTGGCTTTGGCAAGCACTTCATAGGAAACCTGTTCAGGTGAAACGCCAAGCTCACGAGCTCCGCGTTCCACTGCGATTTCCACAGTCTTGCCACTTGCGATATATTCTTTTTTCATTGAATCATTGCCTTTCTGAAAAAACGATTATTCGTCATCGTCATCAATGTGGTGGAGTGAACGGTAGGTTTTACCGGAAGGTAACGTTCTGGTACCCGAGCCACCCTTCGGGCCTTTTCCGCGCATCGCGCGTTCCGCGTCGCGGTAATCTTGATCGGTAAAGGTGGGGTAGGGATACATCTTCTTGAGAATGAACTGCTGACCCACGCCGAGAAGCGACTGGAAGATCCAGTAAATGCCAAGGAAGGCGGGGAAGGTGAATGCCATGAAGGCAATCATCAGCGGCATGGTGAAGTCCATGATAAATGTGGCGCAGCCGCCATTTTGCTGTACAGGCTGATAGCTCATCTTGCGAATCAGCTTGGAGCTCAAAAACTGTGCGGCAAACACAAGCACGGGGATGATGATCATCCAGGTGTAGAAGGAAGGAGCATCACCGAGGTTAACGCCGAAGAGGTCAAAGTCGGGGATGTTTGCGGTTGCAATGCCTTTACTTTCAAACATTGCCTTGTTGTTGTGAATGATATTTGCCATATCAAGCTCACTGCCGACATATTTACCGTCAGCCAAAGTGATCTTGAGTGTTTCGGCATTGGCAACGATCACTTCTTTGACAGCTTTGATCTGATCTGCCGAGAAGTTGGCAATATAGGAAAGCGGTCTGTAAATCGCCTGATAAACGATCAAAATAATAGGAAGCTGAATCAGCATCGGCAAACAACCCGCAAACTGGTTGTAGTTGTTCGCGCGGTACATATTCTGAATTTCCATCTGCATCTGATTCTGCGCTTCGCGGTCGCTCTCTCTGCCAACATATTTTTTACGGATCGCCATTTCCTTCGGGCGAAGGGAGGCTTGTTTCACAGAGTTTTTCTGCTGCTTGATGCCGAAAGGAAGCATCAGTACCTTGACAACAAGCGCAAACAAAAGAACTGCCAAGAGGTAGCTGCCCAAAAAGCTGTTGAAGAACGAAAGGACAGCACCAATTGCTCTAAAAATATAACTCATTGTACAAATGACCTTTCTTCCGTGATACAAAACTGCCCGGCAACAGAGTAATAAAAGGAATCACGGAAATTTTCCTTTATGATTTTGGTTTTTACGATCAAATAAAACCGATGATACACAGAACGCTCGATCAATTCGGCGGTGTCGCAAAGTCGCCTTTGTTCTGTTGTTTGGAAGCCTTTTTTAACGCCTTAGCTTCCTTTTTGGCTTTTCTTTTCGCAAGAAACCGTCTTTTAAGCTTGTTGACAGGCACAGGGTCTTCGCCATAACCGCCATAGGGATTACAGCGCAAAATCCGCCAGAGCGCCAAAATAAGCCCCACGACAACGCCCCATTCCATGATTGCCTCAATGGCATACTGCGAACAAGTGGGGTGAAACCGACAGCAGGGCGGCTTATTCGGCGAGATGAATTTCTGATAAAAACGGATCGGTAAAATGAAAAGTTTTTTCAGCATATTTCTTACTTTGTCAACGACATACAGAAAAAGCGAAAGATGAAAATAAAGTTGCCGTCTATTCCCATCTCTTGCTTCTTTATATGTTACTTTTTGGCATACAACCCGAGCTTTGCGGCGGCATAGGTCAAGTCTTTTAATACATCGCCGCTTTTGGCTTCGTTGCAGGCTTCTCTTGCCGAAATGACAATCAGCTTGCCAACAACCAACTCACGCTGCTTTGTCAGACTGCGCCACGCCTCACGGATGATGCGCTTGGCTCGGTTTCTTTCCACCGCGCCGCCCAGCTTTTTGGTAGCCGAGATGCCAACGCGGTTGACGATTTTCTTTTGCGGATGACTCTTCTGCAAAAAACGGGCATGCTTGTCGTCAAGAACAAATAAAACAATGCGCTTGCAAACCACCTTTTGCCCCTTTTGATAGGATTTCACAAACAGATGGTTTTCGTTCAACACTCCGTATTTCAAAGAAAAACCCCCGATCTTAGGGCAAGACAAACACAATCAAAACAAAAACCCCCGAAGAGGGAAAAAGTCCCTGCCGACGGCGGTTTTAGTGAGATCAATAGGAAAGTCTTGCTCTTCCTTTTTGTCTTCTTCTCTTGAGAACTTTGCGTCCGTTAGCCGTGCTCATTCTTTTTCTGAAGCCGTGCTCTTTCTTTCTCTGACGAACCTTAGGCTGATATGTTCTAAGCATTTTTACACCTTCTTTCAAATGATCGCGCCGGGATTTCGGCGCTTCTTGGGCAAAGCAGCACTCTGCCGCCTGCTCCCATTTTGCGACAGTTACTATTATAACCGCAAACAGGCGGGTTTGTCAAGAGTTTTTTTTCACTTTTCGCAAACAAAATCCTTAAATTTGTAAACTTACAAAGAACAAATTGTAAAAAAATATCTTTTTTTCTTTCTTAGTCCAGAAAATGATTGCATTTTTCTGCCTTATAATATATAATAATATTATCTATGATTGTATATAAGAAGACCATTCTATTTACTGGATAAAAATCACTCGAAAGGAACCGTTCAAATGCAGGAATACAAAGATTTATGGGAAAGCATTCTTGCCTCCCTTCGCGAAAAATACATGACCAATATCACGGTGGACCTTTGGTTCAAGGAAGCGGAGCTTGTCTCCTTAAACGATGAGATCGCGGTGCTTACGCACACAAGCCCGTTTAAGAAGTCCATGATTGAAACCCGTCATATCGGCACACTCAATCAGGTTTTTGAAGAAGTGCTCGGTTTTCCTGTAAAAATTGTGGTTCGTCTTGCGGGAGAAGCTGCCGAGGCAGAAGAAAGGAAGCCTGAGGTAAAAAAACCCGAGCCGATCGAAGCGCCCGGTTACATTCCCTTTAACAGCGAATATACCTTTGATAATTTCGTAGTAGGCGGTTCAAACAAATTTGCCCATGCTGCCTGCACGGCAGTTGCCACCAACCCCGCATCCGAATACAATCCGCTTTTCATTTACGGCTCCTCGGGTCTTGGCAAAACGCATCTTCTCAACGCCATCATGAACGAAATGAAACGGCGCGACCCGAACATTCTGATTATGTATGTAAAGGGTGACGACTTCACCAATCAGATGATTGAAAGCATTGTCACAGAAACCCGCGAAAAATTCCGCGCCAAATACAGAAAAGCTGACGTGCTTCTGATTGACGACATTCAGTTCATTGCCGGTAAAAACTCAACACAGGAAGAGTTTTTCCATACCTTCAATGCGCTGTATGAAGACAGAAAGCAGATCATTATGACCTCTGACCGTCCTCCGCGTGACATCAAAACACTTGAAGACCGTCTGAAGACACGATTTGAATGGGGTCTTACGGTTGATATTCAGCCGCCGGACTTTGAGCTTCGTATTGCCATTATGAAAAATAAGGCAAAAATGATGAATATGACACTTCCGGACGAAGTGCTTAACCTGATTGCCGAAAACTTGAAAAGCAACATCCGTCAGCTTGAAGGTGCGATCAAGCGCATTTGTGCAAAAGCGTATCTGAACGGCGAGCAGGTTACACTTGAGCTTGCCAAGGAGTGTATTTCCGCCATGATCGTTTCAAACGATCCGCCTGAGGTTACGGCAAAGAAGATCATTGAAACGGTATCCAAAAAATACGGCATTCCCACAGAAGAAATTTACGGCAGAAAGAGAACCAAGCCAATCTCCAACGCCCGTAACGTCAGTATTTATATCATTCGCAAGATCACCTCGCTGTCTTTGACCGCCATCGCACAGATTTTTGACCGCGACCACACCACTGTGATGTCAGCTGTCAAGTCGGTAACTGAGGAAATCAAAACCAACCCCTTGATTGAAATTGAAATCAACGAAATGATCAAGGAGATCACCGAGTGATGTTTCTCTCGCTCTACAACGGCTTCCTTCTTAAAGAAGAAGAGATCATCGGCATCTTCGATCTCGACAGCGCCACAGAAATGCGTGACTCCAGACGCTTTCTTCGCGAAGCGGAGGCGCAGGGCAAAATGCGAGTTGCCGCCAAAAACATTCCACGCTCCTTTGTGGTCACTGAAAATGCAGTCTATCTTTCGCATTCTTCGGCTTCATCGCTGTACAAAAGCTTAACAGAACTTTGAGTTATCCACCTTTATCCACATTTTGTTGATAACTTATCCTGTGGAAAGTTTGTGGAAAATAAGGACAAATTTTGGTCCTTCTGTTTTTCAAAACTTTTCCCCACGCAAATCACAGGCGAGGAAAGGCTACTCTCCACAGTGATTACCTACAAAAAACCGCATCAGAAAAGGGTATTTACCACTTTTACACAGTTTTAACAGACACTACTGCTGCTACTGCTGGTTTTAAATAAGAATTTATCTATTTTATTTTTTATTCCGAAAGAGCGGACAGGCCTTCCGCCTTTTCAGTGAAAGGATCTAAACTTATGAGAATTACCTTTGAAAAAGACATTCTTGAAAATGCCGTTAACGATTCGCTTTGCGCCGTTTCGGACAAAAACACCTATCAAACACTTGAATGCATTCGTTTCCGTTGCGAAAACGGCGATACAACCTGCTCGATCACTACCTACGACTTGAATAAAGGGTTTATGGCAGAGATACCTTGCCAAGTAGAAGAAGGCGGCAATTATCTGATCAACGCCACAAAGCTGAACCGTATCATTAAATTCCTGCCCGACAGAACCGTGACACTGGATATCAACGAAAAAAACATTGTCAAAGTGATCAGCGGCAGATCGAAATTTGAGCTTCACGCGCTGGATGGCGAAACCTTCCCGAACACCCCTGAGCTTGACGGCGAAAAGGGCTTTACGGTTTCTTCCGATATTTTGAAAAACATGATCGGTCAGGTTTTCTTTGCCATTGCAGTTACCGATCAAAGACCGGTTCTTTGCGGTGCTTACTTTACCGTAACCGATGACGCTTTGAAGATTGTTTCCTGCGACGGTAACCGTCTTGCTGTGAGAGAGATCAAATGTGATCTCGGTAATAAGAACAAAGATGCATCGGGACTGAATCTTTCTTTTATTGTGCCCGGCAAGACGCTTTCACAGCTAACAAGACTCATCAGCGACAGCGAGGATGAAATCAGCGTGATTCTTGCGAGAAAGCACGTGATCTTCCGCCTTTCGGACAAGGTCTTTTTCTCTCGCCTGATCGACGGCGAGTATATCGACTATAACCGCGTGATTCCCAAGGACTGCACGATTTTTGCCGAGGTTGACAGACTTTCTTATATCTCCTCTCTCGAAAGAGCCTCTCTTGTGACCGAAGATAAGAGCCTTGGTCAGGTCAAGAGTCACGTTAAATTTGATTTTGAGGGCGATGTTCTGAAGGTATCTTCCGAATCGCTTTCGGGCAGTGTTTACGATGAGGTTGCCATCACCAAAGAAGGTGCGGACTTGACAATTGGCTTTAACTGCCGTTACTTCTTGGATGCTCTCAAGAGTGCTGACAGCGAAAAGATCAAGATTTCGATGAAAACACCCTTGATGAGCGTGGTGATCACATCGGCTGACAGTGAAAAGAAAGAAAACAAGAGCGACTATCTCTATATGGTCTGTCCTGTCAGAATGAACTAATACTTTTGGAAAAGAATCATGCCTTGATTTTCTTTTCCAAAAACACGGGAAGATGCAGGTATGATTTGTAAAAAAGCAAGCTATTACCGTTTTCGCAATATTGAAGCCTCCCAAATTGAGTTTTCGGATAGGATCAATGTGATATACGGAGATAACGCGGTGGGAAAGACTTCTGCCATTGAAGGCATTTATTTATGCGCGCAAGGGCGAAGTCACAGGACATCGCATGAAAAAGATTATATCAAGTTCGGTGAAGATTACGCCGCCGTTTCTCTTTGGTACGAAGATGCAAACCGAAAAAACGAGCTGAGTATTCTTTGGTCGCAAAAAGGAAAGCGACAATGTCGAATGAACGATGTACCGATCAAAAAAATGAGCGAATTCATCGGCAATTTTCGCGCGGTGCTGTTCACGCCCGAGCATTTATCGATCGTCAAAGAAGGGCCTGCCATGCGGCGCTCCTTTCTTGACAACGCAATCTCCCAGCTTGACAAGCTGTATGTTACCTCATTACAACGCTACGCCGCCATTTTGGCGCAAAGAAATAAGATCATTGCCGAATCGTTCCGTGAGCCTTCTTTGCTTGAAACGGTGGATGTATGGTCGGAGCAGCTTGCCGAGGAAGCAGCTGTGATTTCCAAAAAGCGGCGTATTTATATTGATCGGCTTTCAAACTATGTTGCCGATATTTTCCGTGATATGACAGGCGGCAGGGAAGTGCCAAAGCTTGTCTATACGGGTGAAAAAACAAAAGAAGAATATCTTTCGCTGTTACAAAACAATTTGCAGCGCGAGATCAGGTACGGTGCCACGCTGTTCGGCACGCATAAGGATGATATGACGATTTTCCTGAACGAAAAAGAAGCAAGAAGCTATGCTTCACAAGGACAGCAACGAAGTTTTTCCCTTGCCTTAAAGCTTGCCGAAGGTGAGATTTCCAAAGACGAAAGCGGAGAGTATCCTGTCTTTCTCTTTGACGATGTTTTAAGCGAGCTTGATAAAAACAGACGGGAATACATCATGGCAGGTCTTTCCGGGCGACAGGTGATCATGACGACTTGTGAGCGGGAAGACGTGATTAAAAATTGCAATTTGATATACGCAAGCGGCGGAAGATTTATGAAAAATTCCGCGCAATCAGAAAAGGAATGGTAGTAGAGATGTCGGAAGAAATGAGAAATAACGCATACGACGAAAATCAAATTCAAGTTCTTGAAGGTCTTGAAGCGGTCAGAAAACGCCCCGGTATGTATATCGGATCAACCTCGATTCGCGGTCTGCATCACTTGGTGTATGAGATCGTCGATAACTCGATCGACGAAGCTTTGGCAGGCGCGTGCAGCGAGATCCTTGTGATTTTGAACCGTGACGGAAGCTGTACCATCAAAGATAACGGCCGCGGCATCCCGAACGCCATCAACCAAAAAACAGGCGCTCCCACGCCTGAGGTTGTCTTTACCGTACTCCATGCGGGCGGTAAGTTTGGCGGCGATGGCTACGCCATTTCGGGCGGTCTGCACGGTGTTGGCGCTTCGGTTGTGAACGCGCTCTCCACTTGGCTGGTTTATGAAAACTCGCGTGATGGCGAGACTTTTGGCGAGCGCTTTGAAGGAGGTGCGATCGTTGAGCCTTTCCATAAGCTGAGAAATACCGAGGATCACGGTCTTACCGTCACCTTTATGCCGGATGAAACGATTTTTGAAGAGACTGTTTTTGAATACAACACCCTCTTAAACCGTCTTCGCGAGCAGGCTTTCCTCAATGCCGGTGTGAAGATTGTCTTCCGCGATGAAAGACAGGATGAGACGGTTGAAGAAACCCTTTATTATGAGGGCGGTATCAGAAGCTTTGTGACCCATCTCAACAACATCAAGCATTGCGAAGTGGTACATCCCGAAGTGATCTACATTTCGGCAAAGAAGGATACCACCACGGCTGAGGTGGCAATTCAGTATAACGATACCTATAATGAAACCTTAATGACTTTTGCCAATAACATTCATACCCTTGAGGGCGGTACGCATGAAACAGGCTTCAAGAGCGCGATTACAAGGGTTTTGAATGAATATGCGAGAAAGCATAATTTTATCAAAGAAAATGAAAAGCCCTTGACGGGTGACGACGCGCGCGAGGGAATTTGCGCGGTGGTTTCGGTCAAGCTCCACGAGCCGCAGTTTGAAGGACAAACCAAGACCAAGCTTGGTAACTCCGAAATTCGCGCGTTTGTGGATTCAATGGTGACTGAAAAGCTTTCGGAATTCATGGAAGAAAATCCCGCCGTCTGCAAAATGATTCTCACCAAAGCGCTTGCCGCCTTCCGTGCCAGAGAAGCGGCGAGAAAGGCAAGAGAAGCCACGAGAAGAAAGAGCCCGCTTGAGGGCTCGGGTCTTCCCGGTAAGCTTTGGGACTGCCAGGAAAAAAATCCCGATGTGACCGAGCTTTTCCTTGTCGAGGGTAATTCGGCAGGCGGTTCGGCAAAAGACGGCAGAAACTCAAAATTTCAGGCAATCCTGCCGCTTCGCGGTAAGGTTCTGAACGTTGAAAAGACGAGAATAGATAAGGTCTACGGAAACCTCTCTCTTCTGCCTATCATCCAGGCGCTGGGCTGCGGAATCGGTGACGAATTCGATATGGAAAAGCTGCGTTACGGCAAGATCATAATAATGGCGGATGCCGACGTCGACGGCTCACATA
>JAFXJX010000099.1 GCA_017532025.1 Clostridia bacterium
ATTCGGACCGAGTGGTAATGGTACATTCGAACTTTTCTTTCGCCCAATCAATTGCCGAGTCGTTGAACATTGAAAGCGTCAACGGTGCGGTAATTGATTTGGGCGTGTCATCATACCAATTAGACACCGCAGAACGCGGGTTTGCATATAGTCAAGAAGCCACTCTCGATATGAGAATGGATCAAAATGCCAAGTTGACGGCATATGATGTTGTTAATTTTTACGACGAAAACAGAATCAAAAAAATACTGTTTGAATACGGTGAGGAACGGTTTGCACCGCAGATTGCGCGTCTCATTGTAAAGGAAAGGGAACTGAAACCGATTGAAACCACAACAGAGCTTGTGGAAATCATCAAGAGGGCAATTCCCATGAAGGCACAGGTTGGTGGGCATCATCCTGCCAAGCGAAGCTTTCAAGCAATTCGCATTGAAGTGAACAACGAGCTTGCGATCATCGAGCCGACGCTTAGAGCTTTGGTGGAGCTTCTTGCTCCCGGCGGTCGCTTGTCTGTTATCACATTCCATTCGCTTGAGGATAGAATTGTGAAACAAACATTTTCTGCTTTGTCTTCGGGTTGTGAGTGTCCTCCCGGATTTCCTGTTTGTGTGTGCGGAAAACGGCCTGTTGTGAAGTTGGTCAACAAAAAGCCGATTCTTCCGTCTGAACGTGAACTCGAAGAGAATCCCCGATCCAGAAGCGCCAAGCTGAGAATCATCGAAAAGATTTGATGACAGTAAGCTTTCATGCGTTACAACGTAGTATGGGAGTGATTGCATGAACGATATGAAACAACGAAAATCGGAAGATGTGCGACTCGAAGAGGAGTCAGCTGCGCTTCCGTTTTTCTCGTCTTCGGAGAAGGAACAGCAAACCGGAAAAAGTACATTTTGGGTTGTTGCGGTGCTTGTTGTGATGTCAATTCTCTTGATGCTATCGGTAGCATCGGCTGTTGGTTTGAACGAAAAGGCGGTGGAGATCTCTCATTTGAAAGATGAGATCAAGCTGCTTGAAAAACAGCGCGATGAATATGTCTCCGAGATGGACAAGAAGAATGATATGGTTGCGTTTGAGCAGTATGCCATTAACAATTTGGGTATGCTCAAAGGCAGTCTGATTCAGAATGATGACAGGGAAGACAAGATTGAGTAAAGACGGATGTTGAAATAGTAAAGAAAATCCGCCCTTGTTTCGGAATTACAGACAATTTTTCGGCATGATGGGAATACAATGGTAGGGCTGTTACACGGTCTTGTCTTTTTCAGTGCTGATGCGAAGGAGGGATGGTAACATCTCTCCTTTATTTTTGGGATATATAGCATAAATGGTTTTGAAAGGTTGGCAAAGTATGAACCAAAATAACGATGTTCGTAATACCATAAACAATCGCATGAAAACGCTTTTTATCGTTCTTTTGCTGATATCTGCCATCATTATCGGTCAGTTGTTTTCGATGCAGATTATATCCTATGACTATTATCAGGGGAAGGTAATTGACAACATCCAGCAGGAGACGATTATTCCCGCTGTGCGGGGTGTGATTTACGATCGCAATATGAATGTGCTGGCGTCCAATGCCACGGCTTACCGTGTGTTTATTTCGCCTGTGGACATTCAGAAGAATGATAATGAGACCCTTGACAATGCCAAGCTGATTTCCAAAACACTTTCGGATATTCTTGATGTAAGCTATGATGATGTGTTTGCCAAAACACAGAAACCCAATCGAAAAGATGAAACCATCAAAAACAAAGTGGATAAGGAAACTGAAGGTAAAATTCGTGAATTTATTGAGGAGCATGATTTTCACTCCCAGATTTATTTGCAAGCATCTTCAATTCGTTATTATCCGGGCGGTGATCTTGCAGCCAACGTGATTGGTACCATGGGTACTGACAGCGGATTGTTCGGATTGGAGCTTTACTATAATGAACAGCTTTCGGGAACCAACGGTAAATACATTACCACCAAAAACGGACAAAGCCAAGGTCTTCCGTCTTCCTATGAATACTATGTAGCTGCCAAAGACGGTTTGAACGTGGTATCTACCATTGACTCTACATTGCAAAGAATGCTGGAAGCACAGCTTGAAAATGCGTACGTGAATGCCAAGGCGGGAAATAAGGTTGCCGGTGTGGTAATGGATGTGAACACCGGAGAGATTCTTGCGATGGGTCAGTATCCCACTGTGGATTTGAACGCCCCCTATGTTTTGACCGATGAGGCACAGGCAAAATATGATGCCTATATCAACGGCGGAGAGATTCAAAAAGATCTTGCCAAGAAGGGGATTACGCCGAGTAGTGAGGATTACGAAACAAAATACAACGAGTTTGCCAATGAATATCTTTATACATTGATTTATCAGTCTTGGAGTAATAAGACGGTCAGTGAGACTTACGAGCCCGGCTCTACGTTTAAGATTCTGACAACTGCGTTTGCTCTTGAAGAAGAAGTTACTTCGTTTGCCGATACCTACAGCTGTCCCGGCTATTATGTGGTGGCAGGTACAAAGATCAAATGCCACAAAACCACAGGGCACGGTTCGCACGATTACGCTACCATGTTACAGCAATCCTGCAACCCCGCCTTGATGCAGGTGGCGCTTAAAATCGGAAATGAAAAGTTTTATGAGTATTTTTCCTTGCTTGGATACATGGAAAAAACAGGAATCGATCTTCCCGGTGAAGCATCCGGTATTTATTCGAGCGAATCGGGCTTTGGCATCGTCAGCCTTGCGTGCTATTCGTTCGGTCAGACCTTTAAGACAACCATGATCCAACAGATCACGGCGATTTCTGCCATTGCCAACGGCGGACATCTTTTGACACCTCGCACAGTCAGCGCGTTAACGGATGCCGACGGAAACGTGGTGGTTTCTTACGGAACAGAAGAGAAGCGTTCGGTGATTTCGGAAGGTGTTTGCAAAGAAATCATGGCTGTGCTTGAAGACGGTGTTTCGGGCGATGGCGGTGCTAAAAACGCATACGTTGCCGGTTACCGTATTGCTGCCAAAACCGGAACATCTGAAAAACGAGATAAAGTCAATCCCATTACAGGAAACAAAGACTACCGTATCGGTTCGACGGTGGCGGTAGCACCTGCAGATAATCCGCAGATTGCTGTTCTAATCATTGTGGACGAACCGAAGGGATCTGTTTACGGAAGCACGGTTGCGGCTCCGTATGTTGCCAATTTTCTTTCTGAAGCGCTTCCTTATATCGGTGTAGAACGGCAGTACACGGCAGAAGAAATGGAAAGAGCTACGGTTTCTGTCAAGAATTATTATGGAAAGACTGTACAGGATGCCACACGTGAAATCAGCAAGTTGGGTCTTTCTTATGAAGTAATCGGAAACGGTGAAGCGGTAACGGCACAGATGCCGTCTGCCGGAACAGCATTGACCAAGAGTGACGGCAAAGTGATTCTTTATACAGAAGGTATTTCTTCATCATCGAAACAGGTTACCGTTCCGAATCTGATCGGATATACGGCAGAAGAAGCGGTAAAGGCATTGCGTGCGAAAGGATTGAATGTTTTGATTTCCGGTTCTACCAACTACAACATCGGAAACGGAGCTAAGGTTGTATCACAAAGTTTGGAAGCGAACACGCAAGTGAAATACGGAAGTGTTGTTACCATTCGCTGCTTGTATGATGACCCTGATGATATTGAAAACGATATTGGATAAAACGACGTGCAAATACCGAAAAGGAGTTTGTTTTGAAGCTTTCACAGCTAATTGCAGTTGACAAGGATGTTGAAATTACAGGAATTGCAGTTGACAGTCGAAAGGTTCGGAAGGGAAACTTGTTTTTGTGTGTTTGCGGTGAACATTCTGATGGACATGATTTTGCCAAGGAAGCCTTAAAAAACGGCGCGGCAATGATTGTGACAGAGCATGCGCTCGGTTTTAAACATGAGATTGTATTGCCCGATACAAGACGGGCGGCAGCGAGCTTGTTTGCCACATGGTACCAAAATCCACAAAAGAATTTGCGTATATACGGTGTGACGGGAACCAACGGGAAGTCAAGTGTTGTGGGAATTCTTCATCATATCTATCAAAAAGCGGGAATTAAGTCGGCTATTTGCGGAACACTTGGCTTAGGTTGGGACGGAAAATTCTATTCTACCGAAAACACAACTCCTTTGCCTGAGGTTCTGTATGAAAAGCTACGCGAAATGGTAGATGACGGCATTACGCACCTTTTTATGGAAGTTTCCTCTCATGCACTTGCCTTGGATCGGGTTTCTGAAATCGAGTTCAGCTATGGTGTTTTGACCAATTTAACACCGGAGCATCTTGATTTTCACAAGACAATGGATAATTATGCAGCAACCAAAGAAAAGCTCTTTTTGCAATCTCAGAAAAAGATATTCAATCTTGATGATCCATTTGGATATCTTACCCATCAAAAGCATTTGCCATCGGCAATTGGATACGGAAAAAACAATCGATGCGAATTTATGTTAGATGAAATTCGTCATCATGATTCTGACGGTACTGTTTTTACGGTACGTCATCGAAATGAGACCTATCTGTTTACCACCTCTCTTGTAGGGGAATACAATCTTTACAATCTCCTTGCCGCGATTGCGGTTGCTTTGAGTGACGGTATTGATGGTGAAACGGTTGCTCATGCGATTGCTGAGTTTTCGGGTATCAAAGGACGTCTTGAGTGTGTGTATCGCGATAAATTTACTGTCTTTATTGATTACGCGCACACGCCTGACGCTTTGATGCGTGTTTTGACCGAGTTGCGAAAAACATCTCCCAAAAGACTTCGCGTGGTATTTGGTTGCGGTGGAGACCGTGATTCAGCAAAGCGCCCTGTGATGGGAAGAATTGCACAAACAATTGCCGATGATGTGATTGTGACAAGCGATAATTCGCGTAGCGAAGATCCCCAGAAAATCATTGCCGACATTCTCGCGGGAATGGAAAAGTCGTCCTTTGACCGTGTTACTGTGATAGAGGATCGGAAAGCAGCTTTGCGATGGGCGATTGAAACGGCAGAGTCGAAGGATGTGATTCTTGTGGCAGGCAAAGGTCATGAAGAATATGAGATTAACGCATCGGGAAAGCATCCCTTTTCCGAGACGGATATGATTTGCCAAGCATTGAAACAGTTTGGCTTTTTGAAATGAAAAACAAGAGGTATTTCACCGAAAAAGCGGTGGGAAAGGGGATGGCGTATGACCATTCATGTCAGAGGCGGGCTTGCCGTTCATGAAATTGCCGAGATAACCGGCGGAACAATTGTGAATTTTACAGATGTGAAAATCAAGCATATAACCACAGATTCTCGTGACGTTCCGAGCGGAGCGCTCTTTATTGCGATACGCGGTGAGCGGTTTGACGGAAACGAGTATCTTGCATCAGCTTTTGAAAAGGGGGCAGTTTGTGCGCTTGCCGAACGTGTTCCGAACGATGTGAACGGATGCGTGGTAGTAGTGAAGGATACGCGGTTGGCACTTGGACAGCTTGCCAAAGCGTATAAGGAAAAGATTTCCCCCCTTACCGTGGCTGTCACGGGGAGCGTTGGAAAAACAACAACCAAAGAATTTATTTATGCTGTTCTCAGTGAAAAATACAATACGCTGAAAACAAGCGGCAATTTTAACAATGAAATTGGATTGCCCATGACACTTCTCGGCTTATCATTTGATCACAATGCCGTTGTGCTTGAGATGGGTATGAGCGGAAGTGGGGAAATTGATTATCTTTCACGCATTGCTGTGCCCAATATCGGCGTGGTGACCAACATTGGCACCTCGCATATTGGACAACTTGGTTCACGCGAGGCCATTCGCGACGCCAAGCTTGAAATTCGAAACGGCTTTGCCAAAGACGGGATATTGATTCTGAATGCCGATGAACCTTTGCTCGCCGGCGTGGAAGGGGCTCTTTATGTAGGCAAAGAAAATCCGAACGCAGATTGCCGCATAGAGAATATTGTTGAAGGTGAAAAGGGTTCTGCCTTTGATCTTGTGATTCGCAACGAAAAATACGAAAGCATTACCATTCCTGTGGTGGGAGAGCACAATGTGCTGAATGCTGCATTTGCCTGGCAAGTGGGTATGTTGGCAGGACTTGGCGAATTTGAAATTCGACGTGGTTTGATGCGATTTAAGAATCCCGGTATGAGACAGAATATTTTTGAGAGCAACGGGATTACTGTGATGGAAGATTGCTACAATGCTGCACCCGAATCCATGCAAGCTTCTTTGAAAGTGCTCAGTAATATGGCCAAGCGAAAAAAATGTCGCAGTGTTGCTGTGCTGGGCGATATGAAAGAACTGGGAAAATACGCCAAAGAAGCACATCAAAAAGTAGGTGCCGCAGTTGCAGCGTATGATATTGATGTATTGGTGGCATTTGGAAAACACGCGGCGTATATCGCCGAAAGCGCCTTGCGCTTTGGTCTTAACGCGGAAAATGTATATGTTTTCCCTGATGAAGGTGATGTGGACTCGCCCGGACGAGCCATTCTGAGAATTATCCGCCGCTCGGATATCGTTTTGTTTAAGGGTAGCCGAGCAATGGCAATGGAACGACTTGTTGCATACCTCAAAAAATAAGAATTGTGTGATAAAGAGTAAACAGAGTGAGGAGAGAAAAAATGTATAAAGAATTGACAGCGTATTTGTGCTTGGGTGCGATTTCATCCTTTTTGATTACGAAATATATGACAGCATGGTTGATTCCTAAACTAAAGAGCATAAAGCTTGGACAAAAGATTCTCGATATCGGTCCGAGGTGGCACAAGAATAAGGAAGGCACACCCACGATGGGCGGACTTGCTTTTTTGGTAGCGTTTGCCGTTGTATTCACAGCACTTGCTGTTCTTGCCGGTTTGCGCGGACAGATAGACAGCGTAGCAAGACTATTGTTCTGTGCCGCTTTGATGCTGTTTAATGGTGCAATCGGATGTCTTGATGATTACGCCAAATTCTTCAAAAAACAGAATCAAGGCTTGACGGCAGCCGCTAAATTCTTAATGCAGGTTGTTGTGGCGGCGTTGTTTTCTTTGGGTTATGCCTGGACAAGAGGTTTTGCCACAACCATGAAGATTCCGTTTATGGATATGCCGCTTGATCTTGGTTGGGGTTGGTATATTATTTCTGTGCTTTTGATTACCGGTGTTGTCAATGCAGTGAATCTGACTGACGGTCTTGATGGACTTGCCTCTTCGGTAACCTTCTTTGTTTCACTTTTCTTTGTGATTGCGGGAAGTGCAGCGTTTTATTTTGAAGTTGTTATTCTTGGTTCGGTGCTGATTGGTATTACACTTGGTTTCTTGGTTTACAATTTGTATCCCGCCAAAATTTTCATGGGTGATACAGGCTCTTTGTTCTTGGGTGCAGGTGTGGTTTCCTTGGCATATCTGCTCGACAATCCGCTGATCTCACTTGTTGTTGGCTTCATTTATGTTGTGGAAGCTGCTTCGGTTATCATTCAGGTTTTGGTTTACAAGATGACCAAAAAGCGCGTTTTCAAAATGGCGCCCATTCACCATCATTTTGAAAGATGCGAATGGAGCGAATTGAAGGTTGTTAGTGTTTTTTCGATGGTTACGGTTATTTGCGCTGTGATTGCATACTTGGCTTTGTAAAAGAATACACTGTTACAGGTGTTTGATTATCGTGTAAAAAGGGGGGAATGTCTTGGAAAAGAAATATACAGAGGATGTGCAAGATTCTTCCTCCGATTCGATGTTTCAAATCGGTATGCGAGATAAAACACCGGAGCCTGCACTCGAAGAAGTGTCGCATGAGAAGAAGAAAAGGGTATTTTGGGCGACCGGAACGGTTGACAGACCGATGCTCATTGTCATTTTGTTTCTTGTCAGCTTCGGCTCGGTGATGGTGTTTTCCGCAAGCTATGCGTATGCCTATTCTCGATATGGAGACAGTACATACTTTATTCAGAAACAGCTCGGATTTGTTATTTTAGGTCTTTTGGCGATGCTGTTTATCTCACATATCAATTATAAGGTAATGAAAGCGTTTTCTTTGCCGTTTTATGGTGTTACGGTTTTATTATTGGTTTTGGTTCTGTTGATTGGCGTGGCAGCGCAAGCGGCACAACGTTGGTTACAGGTGGGACCTATCAGCGTACAGCCTTCAGAAATCATGAAAGTGGCTTTGGTTCTTGCCATTGCTTGGTACGGTGAAAATTACAGAAAGAAAATCTATGACCCCAATCAAAGCTTTAAGAGCAAAACCATCAATAGTGTTTTGAAGCCCGGCTTGTTCGTTCTTGTTGCGGCAGGATTGATTGCGCTTGAAAATCACGTTTCGGGAACGCTGATCATCCTGATTATCGGAATGGTGTGTTTGTGGGTTGTTGGTGCCGATAAACGTTGGTTTATTTATATCGGCGGCGGCGGTTTGGTTCTTGTTTGTGTTGTTTTGCTGGTTGTTTGGTTTAAGGATGCTTCTTGGAATTTTATTGACGATTTGATTCCCGACTATGTGGTCAAGCGAATTGATATGTGGTTGAGACCGGACAATTATACGATCCTTGATGATACGTGGCAGACGGTGCAGGGAAAGTACGCCGTTGGTTCGGGCGGCTTTTTCGGAACCGGATTCGGTCAGAGCTATCAAAAGCATTTGTTTGTATCGCAACCGCAAAACGACTTTATTTTCGCTATTGTCTGTGAAGAACTCGGATTTGTGGGCGCGGTTGGTTTGATTGGTCTTTACATGATTTTTGTGTATCGCGGTTTGTTGATCGCCAAACGTGCGCCGGATATTTACTCATCTATTGTTGTGATTGGTATTGTGGGTCATGTTGGTATTCAGGCACTTCTCAATATGCTTGTTGTAACAGGGGTGTTTCCGAATACAGGCATCTCGCTTCCGTTTATCAGCTACGGCGGCTCGTCTTTGATTATGCTACTTGCGGAAATGGGTATTTTGCTTTCGATTTCACGCAGTGCGAAAATTGAAAAATAAAGGTTGAATGGGGCTTGACAACAAGCCCCATTTGGTTTATAGTTAATTGATAAGAGTTTTTTGGAGGAGGCTATTTCATGCGTGTTTTGGTTTGCGGTGGAGGAACTGCGGGTCATGTGAATCCTGCGCTCGCGATTGCGGATATTGTTTTGCAAAACGAGCCCGATTCGGTTGTTGAATATGTGGGAACTGAAAAGGGAATCGAAGGGACTCTTGTGCGCAAAAAAGGCATGATTTTGCATCCAATCCGTGTACAGGGTCTCAGACGTTCTCTTTCTCCTGCGAATATTCGTGTACTGATGATGGCGTATTCCGCGCGAAGAGAATGCAAAAGAATCATTCGGGATTTTGCTCCTGATGTGGTAATCGGAACAGGCGGTTATGTTTGCTGGCCTGTGATTTCGGCAGCGTCCTCTCTGAGTATTCCAACGGTGCTACACGAATCCAATGCAGAGCCGGGATTCGCTGTTAAAACACTTCGCAACCGTGCGGATTTGATTTTGGTGAATTTTGAAGCAACCAAGAAACATCTCAAGGGGGCAAATGTGTGTGTGAAGCGAGTGGGCATGCCGGTGAATCCTGCTTTTGCCGATCATTCTAAAACGCGTCAAATCGGGCATATTTCTGGGCTTGAGAGCCAGGGTCAACAAGTGAAAAAGATTCTCTCGTTTGGCGGAAGTCTTGGCGCGACTACCATTAACCAAGCGGCATTAAAATTGATGAAAGACTATGTGAAGGGCAACCCGAAGATTCGGATTGAACACGCCACAGGAGCGCGAGAGTATGAAAGTGTCAAGAAGCTTTTCGCTGAAGCAGGCCTTGATCAATTGGATAATATTACACTGAATGAGTATATATACGATATGCCGCAAAAGATGAAGGAAGCGGATCTTGTGATCTGTCGAAGCGGGGCTTCAACCCTTGCCGAACTTGGTGTGGCGAAAAAGGCTGCCATTTTGATTCCTTCACCGCACGTTACAGGCGATCAGCAGAACAAGAATGCTGCAGAACTTTTGTCAAAAAATGCAGCGATTGTTTTGAAGGATGCCGATGCGGTAGAAAGCATTGTTGACGTGGTAAAACAGCTTTTGGAAGAGGATGAAACAAAGCTGAAGGAACTGTCGAACAATATTGGTCAGTTTGCTTTTGCGGATTGCGACAAAAGAATCTATTCGGAGATCAAAAGCTTGCTTGAAAAACAATGAACCACAAAAGAAAGGGGAGAGCGTCGAATGAGCATGAAACGTGAGCGTTACAGCGGAAAAGGCAGTGACGACAATTTGCGAGCGTATCGGTTAAAGCGAGAGCGATTCAGAATGATTCGTCGGATTGTGACGTTTTCTTTGGCTCTTTCTTTTGTTGTAGTTTTGTTGATTATCATTCTGAACTTTGGTTTTGTTGTTCGTGAAATTCATGTGGAAGGTTTAACAGATTATACCGCCGAGCAAATAATCAATAATTCGGGTATTACCGTGGGTGAGAATATTTTTACCGTTTCCGAAGTGGATGCGGAAGCGCGTTTGAAAAAAGAATTTCCCTATATCAAAACCGTCAAGGTGGAAAAGGCGTACCCGTCCAAGCTTGTGTTACGGATTACAGAAGAATACACAACGTATTATTACGAAATGGAAGGAGAGTTTTTTCTCTTTAATCACAGCTTGCGTCTGATGGATAAATTTGATTCTCTGACGGCTTTAAAGGCTGTGCGTGAGGATTCCATTCAGGTGAATATGCCATTACCGAAAAGCTCTGTTGTACCGCACTATATTACATTTTCAGCGGAGTCTGAGTATGTTTCGGAGGTGATTCGCGCACTCTCCGAAAGTAAGCTTGGTATATATGTAAGCGCCATAGACTTGCGTGATAAGTTTTTAATCCGTATGGAATGCGGACGGGCTGTTTCAGTTGAGTTGGGTGATGATAACAATCTGAAAGGGAAGTTTTCTATCTTGTTACGGTTGCTTGGGGAAAACGGAGATAAGATGGTGGGAACAGTCGATTTGACGCATTACCCGCAATGTTTTTATAACCTGAATGAAGAATATGAATGATAATTGTAAACAAAAAGTTAACATTTAAAAAAAGTATTGAAAATGTTTCTGCGATACTATAAAATTATACATATAGTATAGCGTAGTGATTTCAAACACAAAATATAAGCTATCAGGAGGTCATGCATCATGGCATATGAAGAAATGATGGAATCTAAATTTAATGTCAAGATTAAAGTAATCGGTGTGGGTGGCGCAGGTAATAATGCTGTTAACCACATGGTTGAAAACGGTGTTAAGAATGTTGAGTTTATTGCGGTAAATACCGATAAGGCTGCTTTGATTAAGTCTCTTGCTTCCTACAAGGTTGCAATTGGCGAAAAGATTACCAGAGGTCACGGTGCGGGAGGCAATCCTGAAATCGGCGCTAAGAGCGCTGACGAGAGTGCAGAAGATATCGCAGCAGCAATTCGCGGCGCAGATATGGTATTTATTACTGCCGGTATGGGCGGCGGTACAGGTACTGGCGCGGCACCTCTTGTGGCTAAGATTGCAAGAGATATGGGTGTTTTGACTGTTGCTGTTGTTACCAAGCCTTTTATTTTCGAAGGCAAAAAGAGAATGACACAGGCTGAAGCCGGTATTGTTAAGCTTTCTGAAAATGTTGACTCACTTCTTGTGATTCCCAACGAGAGACTTAAACAGATTTCTACCACCAAGATTACATTCCTCAACGCGTTTGCTGAAGCCAACAACGTTCTCAAGCATGGCGTTAGCAGCATCTCTGACCTTGTTACCGGTTTCGGTACGATCAACCTTGACTTTGCTGACGTTACTTCTATTATGAAGGATGCAGGTCTTGCACACATGGGCGTTGGCGCCGCTTCCGGTAAGGATAAGGCTGAACAGGCTGCTAAGCTTGCGATTTCCAGCCCGCTTCTCGAAACATCTATTTCGGGCGCAAGAGGTATCTTGATCAATATCACAGCATCGCCTGACATTGGTCTTGATGAAATGTATGCGGCTGTTGATATGGTTACTAAGGAAGCTCATCCCGATTCCAATAATATCTGGGGTGCTACATTTGATCCCCAGATGGAGGACGAAATGCGTATTACCGTAATTGCCACCGGTTTTACCGCTTCCGCAAAGAAGGCAACTGTAAAGCCTGCTGTAGTAGCAGCTGAAAAGGCTGTTGATGCTTCTGCTGAGGTTGAAGTTGAAACCAAGTCTGAATCGGATGACGGTGGTTTCTCTGAAATCATGGATCTTCTTAACAGAGGAAGAAAATAATCTGATACAAACCACAAACCGTACCAACGGTTTGTGGTTTTTGTTTTGTGTATCACTAAGTTTTTCCAATAAAAAAGACGGTCTTCGGACCGTCTTTTTTATTGGAAAAGGGATTTATTCAGCGGCGGCAACAGCTTCAAGCTCTGTGAGAAGAGAATTCAGCTGAGACGGCCAAGAACGGGAGTTTACCTTAACGTAAGAAGCAAATCTGGCAACGGTATCTTTGCCACGGTAAAGCTGAACAATGCCGCTGATGCTGTTGGACCAAGCAGCAGCGAAGTCAGAGTCGAAGCCTGCACGGATCTTGTCGATCATGACGATCGATTCGGGGTCGTGAATGGTTTCAGAACCCTTCAGAACCGATTCAACATAGGTGGGAGTTACGAGAAGGCTACCATAGTATGCCATGAGTTCAAGGGTGGCGGCAGAAGCGATGGGGCAGTTGGAGTACTTGGAAATACCGAAGATGGTAAGACCGTCGTGAGCACCCGAAGCGTAAGCGCCTTGGCTTTCATCGAGCATAGGAGTGGGGATGATAGCGAATCTGTCCATATTGGAGAGGTAAACGGAAGATTGAAAGATCTTGTTGAATGTAAAGAGGGTATTGCCTTCGGCAAAGAGAGGCATGGAGTTCGCGGAGTCAGCAGCACCTGCATCATAAGCGTAGAGCGATTTGTACATGGTGTTCATGTAGTCAGCAAGCTTAACAGCTCTCGTGTCGGTGTTCAGTGCAATGGCAATGGTGTCTTTGCCGTTGGTGGTGGATCGGGTGGAGAAGTTGATCTTGCATCCGAATGCAAGACCGTCGCAAGGATCCTGAGGTTCGTAAACGATGCCGAGACGGTCGCCTGCAGAAGCAGCGCCGTTGCCATCGGTGTCCTCATCAACCATATCAGCCATGTCGAGCATGGTCTGCATGGTCCACTTCTTTTCGTTTACGATGTCGTAGATCGACTTGCCTTCGTAGTTGTTCTTAACATACATATCGTAAAGGTCAAGGTTTACGAAAGTGCAGTAGAGACCGCCGGTGTAACGCAGAGAAAGGTCGCCGGTGACCCAGAAGAGAAGGTCGTTGTAAGTAATCGAGTTGATGTAGTTGGTTGCCCAGTAAGGCTGAGTGATGTCAATGAGAGATTCCTGATTTTCATTGACGATGGTGTTGAGGTTCATGATGTGACCGGTAAGAGCAACTTGGAGGTCAAAGTATTGGTAGCCCGCGTAAACATCAAGGTTGGGGTCCTGAACGTCAAAATAGGTCTTGGCGTAGGAATTGAGACCGGAGATACCAAGAGTCGGGTCGGTGAATGCTTCGATGGTGACGCCGAGATCTTCGTAAATACGGTTGTTTCTGTCGATGATCTGCTGGTCAACAGCGTCGATTTCGCCTGCGTTTTCTTCGTCGATCCAAATGGAGTCGGCTGTGTATGTACCACCGGTAGTGGCTTCAACATAGATGAACTGAACAACAGAATCTTCGATATGTTCTTTAATACCTTCGAGCTGTGCAGGGTACTCGATCGCATCGGTAACTGCAGGGGTGATGGGTTTTGTACCTGTGGGATCGGTGTCGGAAGGATCCTTGCTGTCGGTAGTGGGAGCAGTGGTCGCATCAGGCTTTTGGGTTGTTGTTTCGGAACCGCCGCAAGAAACTGCAAGTGCCAACATCATAGACAGAAGCAGGACCGCAACGATTACCTTGGTGAATAACTTTTTGGCCATAGTTTTTCTCCTTTATTTTTTTGTGACTCTATTATAGCTGATTCGGACAAGAAAGTCAATTGTTATATGAAAAATAAATTCCGCAAAAGTAATAATCGTAAATTTTTGTATGTAAATAGGTAAAAAGTACAACTCAAAAGATGGTGTCAATGAAGAAACGCATTGTTATATACGCGATCAATCACGGCGCCTTCTGAGGAAAACTCAAGAAGTTCGCTAACGGTAACAAGCTGAAAACCCTGTGAGATCAAATATGAAACGATGCTTTCAGAAGCTTCTGCTGTGATGGCTTTGGTGTCGTGCATCAAGATGATATCACCTTGACGAACTTGCTTTTGAATGCTTTCCAAAACTGAAGATGCGCTTTGATGTTCTGTATAATCTAACGTATCCAGACTCCAACGAATGATTGGATATCCGACAGCAACCGGTTTATGATATCTGTCAAGCGTTCCGCCACCCGGGGGACGTACAACAAAGGTGCCGATTCCGATCAGTTTTCTTACCTTTTTATTTGTTTCTTCTATACTTTTTCGGATGATGCCTTGTGTGTTATGTTCGAAAAGCTCATGAAGATTGGTGTGATTGCCGATTTCGCAGTGATTGGCAAAAATAGCTTGGATTGCATCGGGATATTCGGTTACATGAGTACCGTTAACAAAGAAAGTGGCTTTGGCGCGGTGTTTGACAAGTGACGATAGAACCTGTTCTGTATGAGAGCTTGGTCCGTCATCAAAAGTCAGTGCAACCATTTCTTTGCTCAAATCCAGTGTGCGGGGAGGTGTTTGAAAATGTAAAAGAAGTGTACCATCCGATTCATGCGTCGTGACAGAAAGGTTTTGGCAATAGTATGTGATACCGTTGATCGACGCGGATGAGAGTTGGCAAACATCGGACAGGAGCGCATCGGTTTTTTCATCAAATTTGCCGAAAAGAAGAATCGGGAAATAGTCGCGGTAGCAGAGCAATAGATGACATAAACGCTCCGCACTTTTTTGTGTGGATATTTCCGAATGGAAAACGGCGAATTGCTTACTGTTTTTTTCAAACAATCCGTAGTTACAGAATTCATTCTCATTTAATGAGAGACTTCTGTTGATATGCACAGTAAGCTCTGTTTGGTGATAAAACGAGGTTTCGTTACTGAGACCGACGGGAAGATAAGCATCAGAAGTGGTGCTGTTCTTGTTCCGATATGTAAAATCGTACTGATTGCTTGGTGTTGGTTCGCCCGGGCCGACATGAACTAACGCATCGCAGGAATCTTCCGGTTTGGTCGGCGGAGTGTTTTCACTGCGGGATCGGTTTTGCCAAACAGCAAAAATAATGAGAAAGAATAAAATCGAAACGATGGCAATGCAAGATAGAATTCGTTTTTTCATTTTGTGTTTCCTTTCAAGAGAATAACACGTTCTACTGTATTGTAACAGAATTATTCTTCATTTACAAGAGAGAATGGTAATATAATTTTTTATTTTTATTCAGCCAAAAGATATTTGTGTTTTTCTTGCTTTTAACAGGGCTTTATGATATAATAAAGCATATAAAGTCCGAAACATAAAGGGGTGCGCAAATGACAAGACAAGAAAAAGCAAAGACTTTGTTTTTGGAAGGATACAACTGTTCTCAAGCAGTTCTTGGCGCTTTTTGCGACGTGATGGATATGGATTTTGAAACAGCTATGAAGCTTGCCTCCTCTTTTGGTGGCGGTGTGGCGCGTATGCGCCATATATGCGGTACGTGTTCGGCCATGTTCATGGTGGCGGGGGCTTTAAGAGGGAATTCTGTGGCGAGCGCTAAGTTAAAATCGGAACACTATGCCTTGATACAAGATATGGCGAAGTCTTTTGCCGAGCGAAACGGGTCGATCATATGTCATGAGATTCTGTCACTCCGTGCAAAAAGATCATCCGCGGTGGATAATGGAGATCAACCGCTTGCCAATGAAAGAACGGAAGAGTATTATCGAACAAGACCGTGCCTTGCCGTGGTAGAAGATGCTACCCGGTTTACTTGTGAATGGCTCGGCATTGATGAAACTTGTCCTGATATCTGAGTATGACATACTCTTTTGAAAAAAAAGCGTGAAGTGTGTCGGCAAAGGAAAATAAAAATCCTTTTGATTGGAATTGACAAGAAAGAAAAACTGTGTTACAATACTTTGGATTTGTGAAAAGGGAGAATGATTCTTATGTTTTGCGAACAATTGGAGCTTGCCTCCAAAGAACTTGTTGAAAAAGCGGGCCCTTCGCGTGGAATGATCGTTGTGATTGGTTGTTCTACCAGCGAGGTGACCGGGAATTGTATTGGCTCCAATTCGCGTCCGGACGTTGCCGAACGGTTGTGGGAGACACTGCATCGCGTGTTTTCGCAAGCGGGAATCTACATTGCGGTTCAATGTTGCGAGCATTTGAACCGTGCGATTGTGACCGAACGAGCAGCGTTGCCGAATGCTGAAATCGTGAATGTGATTCCTCAACCAAAAGCGGGGGGATCGCTTGCCAGTGCTGCATACCGTTCATTGTCTGAACCAATCGTTGTGGAACACATCAAGGCGGATGCCGGTCTTGATATCGGTAATACGCTAATCGGCATGCATCTCAAAGAAGTGGCTGTTCCACTTCGTCTTTCGGTGAACAAGATCGGCGAAGCAAGTCTTGTGGCGGCACGGACAAGACCGAAGTTTATTGGCGGATGTCGGGCTGTGTATGATGAAAAATTGCTGTAAAATCAAGCTACTGTGTTGTACAATGCAGATGATAAAGATACAAGTTTTGAGTAACGCGGAGTCGTGATGAAATATTTATTTTTTGATATAGAATGTGCCAATCCAAAGTACAATTCGATCTGTACATTCGGATATGTAATAACCGATGAGGATTTCGGTGTGATCGAGCAAAAAGATATTTTGATGAATCCCGAAACGGGGTATGACAAATATGTGATCAAAAACATTTTGCGATATCCCACCGAGGAGCTTGATGCCAAAATGCCGTTTCCGTGTTATTATGATGAGATTGAAAAACTGATGTGTTCACCTGAAACGGTGGTGCTTGGTTTTTCGATTTCCAACGATATCCGTTTTTTGAATGAGACTTGCATTCGTTACCGTATGCCTTCGCTTAATTATCGTTTTTTTGATGTCCAAAAGATCTATGGTGACTACGTCAAGGTGCAAGACCAAGCCAGCATCGAAACGGCAGGAGAGGCATTGCATCTGAATAAGCCGTTTTTTGTACATAGAAGCGATGAGGATGCGCGGATTACCATGGAGATTCTGAAAGCAATCTGCACAGAAAAAAACATGACGCTTTCTGAGTTTTTAGCAAAGGCATCTTCTTGTGGCGGCAGAAATCATAATTTTATTGAAACATGGGATATTGACGGAAAACAGCCAATTGACCACAAAAAGAATCATTATAAAAAGAAAATGCTTCTTGCTGAGAAGAGAAGGAAGAAAGAGGAAGAAAAAGCTGTGCAACAGACGAGTTCTTCCGAGCGGCTGACTGCTTCTGCAACGTAGTATTGAAACCTATCTTTATTTTATTAAAAAGATAGGTTTTTTTGTTACTTTTTACTTTTTTTGTGAATTTCTATTGACACGTTTTGGTGATATTGGTATAATAAACTATCTGTATTTGTTTAACAAGTGCGTGCATTTGTATGTCGCTTGGAAAGGATTAAAATGTTAGAACGTTTGAAAAATCTGTTGAAGTCCTCGATCAAGACGATTTGGTTTAACAAAAAACGATATATGTATTTTGTGGTTCTTTTAATTTTTATTCAGAGCTTGATTTCTTGTATTTTTATGTTTAATCATAATAACAATCAGAATCAAGTTGATTATCTTGAAAAAGAGTTTCAATATGAAATCAACGGAGAAAGCCATCCGTACTATATCGTTCTGAATAATCTGACCAGCGAGCAGTATAACCATTATCTGCAAAGTGAAGGCGGAATTATCAGTGCTCGTCGTTACTTTAATCATGTTTATGATAGAATTACGTCGGCTACAGGCACAAGCAGTCGTTATTATGTTTATGTAAATTTCTATAATGACAACCGTCCCGATAAATCACCGTACGAATTGTATGAAATGTTTATGAATCGGCAGGAAATCAAACAGCTTGTTGAAGAGGAAGTGGTGATTACACAAACACCGCTGCTTCTTGCCTACCGTTCTTCGTTTGTGAATACAACGGTTTCAAGCATGATTGCCTTGTTGGTTACGGCGCTTGGTGCGTTGACATTCGGTATTTTGTTCCATACGTTTATTAACCATTATAAATTCTCCTATGGCGTTTACATGACGTACGGTGCCAATTTCAAAAAACTGCTATCAGCTTCTTTGACCGAAATGCTGATTCTGAATTTTATTACGTTTATACCGTCGTTTCTCATTTCGATCTTAATCGCATATTTCCTGACAGCTTCGGCAGGGAACGGTATCAGTATTTTGATCTATCCCATGTTCTTATCGCTTCTTTGTTCTGCTGTTTTAACAGTGGTTGCGGTAACTGTGGTGATCAAACGCATTTCGTTGTTTATGCCGGATAAGCTTTTGCGTTCGGTTAACAATGAAAGCATGATCACATCGCCTCGTCGCTCGGTTCGTTTGCCTGACAACAGTTTTCCGTTACGCTTGGAAATGCTTTCCATGAAACGCTTCAGAAAGTACGTTGTGTCCCTTCTTTTGACAACGGTGATTTTTGCTGGCGCTTTTTGTGCCGGTACATATTTTATGGAAGTACGCGCGGCAGAAGAAAATGCAAAATTGCCGCAGTTTGAGCTTTCATTCCCGACAAAGAGTGTTTATGATGAAACCACGTCAACAACAACGTCTGAAAGTCCCACGGAAACGACCGAGCCTAAGGATGTTGTGGATTCTCCCGACGAAAGCGCAGTGGGAAGAACTTATGACGAGACCATGCGAGATATTCTGTATCAGGTAGAGGGCGTAGATCATATTGTTAAAATCAGAAAACGCGAGGCTTCACTGGAACGCTCTCATATCTTGATTCGTTCTTCTGATTTGACTTGGTCCGGAAAAAGCAACGGTGTGGAATCGGAGGAAAGCGGATATATCGGTTTTGCCAATGTGGACTATACGCTGTTTGACGAAGAAGTGGCAGAAGGGCTTATTTATCTTGGTGCTACCATTCAAGGTGATATTCAATCTGTGATCAACGACAAAAAAACAATCGCCATTTCGGACACGTTGAACAATGAATTGATGCACAAGCTTGAGGTTGGTGATACCATCAAGATTGTTCGGTCTTCGATTCGTCGTCGTCCGCTTTCGCAAGTTCAACCGACATCTGCCAACCATTTGCTTGAAATGCTGTACAGAGCGTATGATTTCTATTATGCGGAGTATACGGTAGGTGCTATTGTCTCTGATCTTGCAGTGGGTGAAAGCTTACCTGTTTACCTGAACGCAAAGGTTTTTGAGGAAGTGACAGGGGAAACACCCTTTTTCGTGAATGTGGAAGTGTATTGTGAAGACGGTGTTTCGGAAGACACCGTCAGAAACATGGAAAGAGATTTTCGATCGATTGGCAGACGTTACGGTATGTCTGTCAGCAACACAAGACAAGAAACCGTTAAGGAAACGAATAAACTAAAAAATTATCCCGGCTTGATTCTGTATGTGTCGCTTTTATTGCTTCTTATCTATGTTCTTTTGACTTCACTCAGCCAAACGCTTTTCTACCAGATGAGGAAAAAGGAGCTTGACATTTTTCTTTGTCTAGGTGTGAGCTTCAGGCAGATTCACAAGCTGTTCTGGGTGGATGCCGGATTCTTTGCGCTGCTTTCATCTTTGGTTTACAGTTTCTTTGCTTCGCTTTCCACCTGGATCGTTTATTGGTTGGTTCACAGTGACTCGCCTGTCAGAATTTCTTTCTACATTCCTTTGTGGGCATTTGCCGCGGGATTTGCCGTTGTGGTTTTAACATCAGTTCTTTCTGTTATGCTTGCTTATCTTTCTTTCAAGCACCGCAGTGCGCCCGTGTTCACGGGAAAGGCTGTTTTGCCCGCGATCGGGGCAGAGGATATGGAAGCGAGGAATGAGATTTTCGATTCGGATGCCAGATGATATTTGTTTAAGATTTTGAGAGGATATGTTTTATGCCGATTATTGAAGCCGTTGATATTATCAAACAGTACAGACAGTACGACTCAGTTGTAAATGCCGTTGACAGAGCCTCCTTTAAGGCGGATGACGGAGAATTTGTTGCCATCATTGGTGCGTCCGGGTCTGGAAAAAGTACGCTGCTGCATATATGCGCGGGACTTGACAAACCGAATTACGGAAAAGTGACGATTCGCGGTACGGAGATCACCTCCTTGAGCGCGGACAAGTTGGGTCGTTTCCGTGGTGAATTTACCGGAATGGTTTTCCAAAAACACAATTTGATTCCGCAACTGACCGCCATTGAAAACATTTTGGTTCCCACAGTTATGTGCGACAGAGCGTCTTACAAGTACGAAGAGCACTTGAAAAAGCTGATCAAAACCCTTCGTTTGGAAGACCGTCTTCACCATTTGCCGTCGGAGCTTTCGGGCGGTCAGCAGCAAAGAGTTGCCATTGCCAGAGCAATGATCAACCGCCCGCAGGTGTTATTCTGTGATGAACCGACGGGAAATCTTGACAGAAAGAATGCCGATGAAGTGTTGGAGCTTCTTTTAGAGACAAAAGCAATGATCGGTCAGACCTTGATCATGGTAACCCACGATATGTCGATTGCCGACAGAGCAGCTAAAATCTATATTATGGACGACGGAAAACTGAATCTCTTTAAGGATAAGCAGGGATTCTACCGTAATTCCTATGAAGAAGATATGAAGCGCTCCAAGAGTATGAGAAATCACGTGATCGATGAGAATTCGTAAAGCAAATTGAAGAAACAACCGCCGAGAGCAACCAAATGGTTACTCTCGGCGGTTGTTTCGTTATATCATCAGATACGCTCCCAACATCTGTTTTTCGTTATCTTTGTCAAAGGTTAAATAGCCTTGTCTGATGGCTTCTTCCAAAACTGCGCCGCGCATAGAAAAGATATTTGCGCAAGCTTGGTCAATCTGAAATTCATCTTCTTTCAAAAATTCGGGAATCTCTTTATAAATCTGTTCGCGGCAGAACAAATAATGCCGTGTGGCTGTTTCGGTTGCTTTTCGGCGTAATGACTCGAAACGCTCCCTTACCTCGTTCGGCATCTTATGGGCTTTTTCCTTGCGCATAACCATAATTGTCGGGACATAGTCGCCATCAGCTTTTTTGATATACCCGTAGGATTCTAATCTCTTTAAAATAGCATTGTCAACCTCTGCACTCTTACCATTTGCAACCGCAACCATTGCTTGACCGTCTGCATAAGTCAAAACCGGTGGTGTACGCTTTTCAAGCCCGCAGTATTTGTATCGGAATTGGCGGAACATAATTTCGGGTAAATCTTTTTCATTTGGATTTGATACACAACCGCTAAGACCCACAAAATCGGGCTCATCACCGTTATGGCTTTCCATGCCAAGCAGATCCCATTCACCGCCATTAGGACGAATTGTATGTCCCCACGGACCAATATTAGGGACATCTTTTGCATTCTTATTAAAAGGCTTGAGGGTGTCAAAATAAACATTATCGGCTTCGATCATCAAAAGAGCCCATTTCATATCTTCATAACTTTGATAACCCTCATGCCATTCGGGTGCGTTTTCGTTTGACCACTCAATATTATACTCCATTGTGTCCAAGACTGCCTTTGTAAGTTCTGGGGCAATACCACGCAGATGTGCGTAAATCTTTTCTTGCGCATCAGCACTAACGATAAAGAAATTGGTTTCATACTTGTTACCGCTTTTCTTCATTAACGTAGCATCAACAAGTGCAGAAAGTTCTTCCTCCATATACGGTAGCGCAACACCGACCTCCATCGCCAACTCTTCTGCCGTTGCAGGATTTCTGTAAGCTGCAAGCAAAATGTTTTTGCACAGCGAGCGTGAAATGTAATTCCAAGGTTCATGGTTTGCCCCGTGAAGTCCGTTGTTAATAAATGATATATTCTCGGGATTATAGCTTAATTTCCCAAATTCTCTTGCCATATCCATACCTTCCTTCAATATGATTCTTGCACGGTGAAGTCTTTGCTGAACCGCGCTTATCGAAATAGAAAGCGACGATGCAATGTCACGAACGCTCTTGTTCTCTATGTAATAGGCAACGACGATATTGCGATAATCGCTTTTGATGAACGCCAACTCTCGTCGAAGCAGAGCCATCTGCTCTGTATGTATCATTTCATCAAGGATATTTTCGCTCTCGTCCTCGATCTCATAATCGCCGATATCGGAAGCGCTTTGCGACTCGTTTCGGCTATGCTTTTCTTTTGCCCATACTGAATAACGGTTACGCGCAATCTGCCATACCCACGCGGAAAAGTTTGTTGGAATGGTGCCGTTGTTGAGCGATTTAAGGATATTCATTGAAATATCCTGCGTTAAATCCTCGGATTCGGTGTGGCTTCCTGTTTTTTTCAGACAGAAATAAAACAGCTTTTCCATATGATTTTCGGAAAATTCATGGATAAGCCGATCGCGCAGTTCGTTTGTTTCTTGCATGGTTTCGCCTCCTTTCACTCATATAGTGTGGCATTTCTGGATTTGCTGACAAAGAAATTTGTGATGAATAGAATACAACGGTATATATCGAAAAAGAAGGCAGAGAACGAAAAACATTCTATGCCTTCTTCTTGGTGGTAAGCATTTTGGGTGTTAATTCTTGGGAACAAGGGAGGGAAGACTGTTTTGTGCTTTCCATGAGCAAAGCTGATCTTTGCTTACCCCTGCCAATGAAGCGTTGGTGGCAAGGTTTTGATTGAGTGTTGTGTGGAGCGTTGCGAGTGTGGAAGATTTGATTTCGGTTTCGTTTTCCGCTACAACGCCGGGCGTGTTGGTGGTGTTGAAGTCATAGAAATCAGAAACATAGAAGTTGTTCTTCATGGTGCCGGTTGTTCTGCCATCAGCATATACCACAATCGGAGAGAATAGTTTACCTCCAACGATCTTTCCGGCAAACCAACAACCGATGATCGAACCGCCGCCGTGTTGGTTTGAGGGTGCAATTCCGCCTGTGTTTCCACCGGAGGAAGAAATGGTAACAGTCGAACCGCAGTTGACAATCAGACCGTTAACACGAACCGAACGGCAGATGCCGCCTGAATGGCCGCTATTCTTAATTGTACCTGTTGTAACAAGGTTCATAATTGTTCCTGTTACATAGGGGAAGAAAGAGCTTTCTGTGCTTACAATATTGGCATTGATTTGGTGACCGTAACCGTCATAAGTACCTGCAAATACATTGGGATTGGCAACACCGGAATAGTAGGAAACCTTGGTCATGTCAATATCTGCCGTCTGACGGAAATACTTTCCTTGGAAGCTTTCACCGCCCGCCATAACCATGGAAAAGTTATAGAAGTCTTCGGCAGAGGTGATGAGGTAGGGGTCTGCTTTAGTGCCTTTTCCGCTCAGATCGAGTTTGACAGATATTTTTATAAATTCCGGAGAATGGTAGTAGCTATTCAGCCATACGATGCGGTTTTCCATCCATGTTGCGAAGTATTCGTAGTGTTCATCGAAGGTTTGGAAATATCGGATATAATCCACTTCACGGTTGATTTTCTGTCCCATCTGCTTGTTGCCTTGAGAATCGGTATAACCGAGGATCTGCCATCTGTCAAAGTTGCGACAGTAAGATTGATAACCTGACTGTGCCGCGTTGCGGATCATGGCAGGGACAGCTTGGATTTCGTCTTCATACAGTTCTTCCCAACGGGCAAGGAGCAGTTCTTTGAACCAATCGAGTTTCAAAAAGTTTCTGTACCAACCGTTGGTGTTACTGCCGCGCAAGCCTACGTAATTCTCAACACCCTCGTTGGCGTTGCCTGCGCATTGGTCAAAGTCCCATACGGGCCCGAAGAAAAGCTTGCTGTCAACCGATGCAAACATATAGAAGTTATCATGTCCTGTATCAAGGTTCTTGAAAAATTCGTGAACAATGAGTGTGTCGATGACTGAGTCGATATCCATCAAAGCTTGAATCTCCTCTTGGTCGCCGCCTTTGACGGCATCCCAACATTCGCCTATTCTGCTTTGGATGTAGTTGTACTGTTTGTTGTAAAGTGTTCCGTTTTCAGAAAGATCGCTGACGATTTCATAAGGCTCGCCGTCATAAGAAAATGCAATTTGTCCTGCGTTGTAAGCATATCCGGAGCGATGAACCAAAAAATCAATTTCTTCTGTGGTGATATCTTCAGAAAGATTGATGCGGTTTTTTTGAATCTGTACTTGTTCGGTCAAAACATATACACCGATATACTCGCCGTTGAGGAATACTTCAACACTGGAGGTGGCAGGCTCCCAAACGATGCCTGTCATCATTCGGGCAAACTGCATAACCGTTTGGTTGCGGAGCAGGGATTGGTCGCAATGATTGGCGAGCAGCACCCAAGACCTGGCTTTTCCGTTACCTTGACCGAGAAGGTTCATTTTTTCGGAAAGCTTGATGCGATAGGGTTTTTTCTCACCGCCCCACGTGTAGTTACCTCTGCCGCGGATTTCCATAGCTACATCTTCAAAGTTGAAACCTTCGGGGGCGTTGTGAATCGAAATTGTACCGGGAACATACACTTCTTTACTGGTTATGCTTTGTCCATTATTGGTACGAAGGTCGAGAATAGGCAGTTCTTTGGTATCAAATTCAAAGATTGCGGTATAGGTGGTGTTTTCTTTGGGGCATTCATTGCTGCGAACGGTGGAAGTGGAGCCGTCACTCCATCCAACAAACTTATAACCAAGGTTTGCCGAGACCGAAACAGCTTCGGTGGTGGTTTTGCCGTAGTAAACATCCTGCGTCAGTTTGCCGCTGATAGACCCTGCGTGCGAGTTGTTGATAACATATTTGACACGTACTCGTGTTCCATATGAGGGCTCTGGAATTTCGGGCTCGGTTGGCTTGGTCGTTTCTGTGGTTTGCGGTTTGTTGGTCGTGATTGGCGGGGGAGTTGTATCTTGGGGTTTGACCGTGCTTGATGGTATGGAAGTCGATACCGTTGTGTTGCTGATGGAGACTGTGTCCTGCGTGGAAGTAGCAGTGGTTATTTTAGGAGTTTCTGTGGAAGGTGTGGTGGATGATTCCTCTCCGGGCGCTTCAATACCTGTGGTGGATGCTGTTTGTTGAGAATCGCTGCTACAACAAGAAGCTGTGAAAATCAGCGTAAAAAGCAGCAACAAGAAAAGGGGTAGAAGCAATATTCTTTTTTTCATAAAAACCTCTCATTCATTGTATTGGTAGGGTGATCGTTGCGGTTGTAAAAAAGCAATACTCTCCCCATTGTAGCTATATTATAGCATATTTGTTGAAACTTGTCAAGTTGAAATGCGGTGTTGTTTGTTGTACTTGCACAAAAAGACCATGCATCTTTGTGGATGCATGGTCTTTTTATAAAACGATTATTTTACAGATTCGAAAAATGCGATTTCAGAGAACTGTACATTACCGGTTTTACCCACTTCAAATACCAACTGATAATACTGATATTCCTTTGGTGTATCAACCGAGAAAGTAAAGGTTTCGTAGTTTACAGTGGAAATAGTGGGGTTTGTGACTTGGTCAATGATTTCATAGCTGTTTTCTTCGCCGGTAACGGAACCGTACAGCGTCCATCCTCTCGGAATTCTTCCTGTGTGGGAGGCGGTATCATTGGCATTGGTCAGGGTATAAGATGCAATGGTTGTGGGGTTTTTGGTAGAGAAGCAGATGGCGCCTACAGGATCGGGATTGGCAGGAACTTCGGCGTCTTTATAGAGACGAATGTAGAACTTTGTCGAAATGTTGTCGTCAAACATCTTACCGTAGCCTTCTTTGGAGCCTGCTTCATTGGGACCGGAAATCAGGGTAATATCGGCGTTATCGATTCGACCTGTGGATTTAACTTCACCATACAGAGAAACATTGACAAGTTTTGCACCGTGTGCGGTGTCAGAGAAGAGAACCTTAACATAAGTGGTTGTGATTGGCTGTTCGGGAATGATATAGTAAGTGGAGGATGCGGTAGGCTCGGCAACGGTTCCTCCAACACGGAACCAATCCGTGCCGTTTTCGGATATAAAGATACGGAGCGTTTGGGGAAGAACGGCACTTGCCTCTGCTGTGGTGACGGAAATACCTTTGATTTCGGAAGGATCTTTGGCTGTCATAATGATTTCCCAAAAACCGTATTTTCTGCCAGAAACGAAAGCACCCGCCTGCGAGTTGTCATTCAGAAGCAGATTTTCGATTTTGTTACTTGCTTGGGTATTCAAGGAGGAAGTGATTGTCAGTTTATCGTTGAGCAGAGTAGCACCTTCAAGGGCTGTGGGGAGTTTGTCGGAAATCGTAATGTCTGCGGGATATACAACAATGCTATCTTCTGTGTAGGTGAGTTTGGAGGAGGGCTTTGTAAAGGTTGCTTCGCAGTAAACGCCGTAGTGGTCGGAAATCGGATGGTTATACCATGTTTTTCCGTTATACTCGAAGGTGAAAACATCATCTACGATGGTGTAATACGAAACGGTGGCAGTTCCTTTTTGCAGGAAAATGTAGTCGATCGGCGAGGATGTGGTGTCAACGGCAGGTTTATCGTTCATGGAAACATGACCTTGCGCCCAATCTGTGGGAGACTGGTATCCACTCCAAGATGCACCGTCAACTCCTTTTTTTGTGGCAAGGTCTCTGGAGTCATCCATAAAGGAGGAAACGGTGTTATAGGTGGTGGGAACATAAGAAGGATTGGATTTATCGAAACGGACACAGTTGAAGTCTCCGGAAAGGGCAATGCCGATATTGCCGTATTCTTCAAGGACGGCTTTGATATAGGTTTCAATAACCATTACGCCGTTATACTGTGCCGGAATACTCTTGTGGTCAAGGTGAGTTCCGAAGTGAGCGTACATAGAACCGGTTTCTTTTTCCTTCAAAACAGCATAGCTGCATACACGCTTACAAGCGGAGTTCCAGGAAACAGAGCCTTTTTGAGCAGGATTGGTAGAAAGCCAGAACGTATCTGAATCAACAAGTTCATATTTGTCGGCACGGTAGAAAACGGGGCTGTGTTCGTTACCGGTACCGGACAGATGGTCGCCGGTTGCGCCAGAGTCACGGCCGACGCCAACGCCTTCATAACCGAGCTTTTTCATTTCAACACGGAGGTATTTCATCCAGTCGTTAGTGGCTTCACAGAAGCTGACCGAGTCCGGCATATATTTTTGGATGACTTCCATCAGTTGTGCGCCACGAACTTCGGTGGACATACAGGGATGGCTTGTGGTGTCATAGCGCAGATTGAATGTCATCAGCTTAACCGAGATAGGGTCTTGCAAAGTCGGTTTGGTATCGGTTGTATCCGCGGGGGTAGTAACAGTGGGAACCGAAGGTGTCGTAACAACAGGCGTTGTGACGTTAGGTTGGTTGCTTGTTGTGGTTGTAGGAGTCTGTGTGGTAACAGACGGGGTTGTGGCGGTTTCGTTGCTTCCGCAAGCAACGGTAAAGAGAAGCGTTGCCAAAAGGAGAGTTAAAAGCAGTAACAGTGATTGTTTCTTCATAATATGACCTCACATTTGATTTCGATTGCATGATTATGTATCAACCAAATAACGCAATCGTTTGTTTTTCTACTAAATTATTTTACTATATAACCCTATAATTGTCAATAATTATCTTCTTGATTTGTAGTTTTGCACAAAAAAACCACCCAAAACAGGGAA
>JAFXJX010000100.1 GCA_017532025.1 Clostridia bacterium
AATTCCTTCTCAGACGGAAGAATCGGCTTTTTGTTTACCAACTTCACAACAGGCCGTTTTCCACATACACAAACCGGAAATCCGGGAGGACATTCACACCCCGAAGATAAAGCAGAAAACGTTTGTTTCACGATTCTATCCTCAAGTGAGTGGAATGTAATAACAGACAAGCGCCCGCCGGGAGCAAGTAGCTCCACCAAAGCTCTCAGTGTCGGCTCTATGATCGCAAGCTCGTTATTCACCTCAATGCGAATTGCCTGAAAACTTCTCTTGGCAGGATGATGTCCGCCAACCTGTGCTTTCATGGGAATGGCCCTTTTGATGATCTCAACAAGTTCCGTTGTGGTCTCAATCGGTTTCAGTTCCCGTTCTTTTACGATGAGACGCGCAATCTGCGGTGCAAACCGTTCCTCACCGTATTCAAACAGTATCTTTTTGATTCTGTCTTCGTCGTAAAAATTAACAACATCGTACGCCGTTAATTTGGCGTTTTGGTCCATTCTCATATCGAGAGTGGCTTCTTGACTATATGCAAACCCGCGTTCTGCGGTGTCTTTGGTATGATGACACGCCCAAATCAATTACCGCACCGTTGACGCTTTCAATGTTCAACGACTCGGCAATTGATTGGGCGAAAGAAAAGTTCGAATGTACCATTACCACTCGGTCCGAATAATCCGAAAGGCGCTCTGTAGCAGCCTGAATGGCTCTTTCGTCCTGGTCAATTGCAACCAGCTTACCGTTAGTTCCAAGGTGTTTTGCAATCTCCAAACTGTGCCCGCCCGAACCGGCAGTACAGTCAAAATAAACACCGTCTTCTTTTATGTTAAGTCCGTCTACAGACTCACGAAGCAGAACCGAATAGTGTACAAAGGAAGACATGCTTTACATTCCCATTTCTATCAAAGTTTCTTCAATATCTTCAGCCTTCATGCCGCCAACCATGGCTTCGTATGCTTCTTCGCTCCAAATTTCAATGTGATCGCCCACACCGAGAGAAACGATGTTCTTGCCAAGATCTGCGTATTGCTTAAACGACGGAGGAATTACCACTCTGCCCTGACTGTCAACTGTTGTGTCAAGAGCAAATCCGTAAATCCATCTGCGCACCTGACGCGCCTTGATAGGAGGAAGCTGTTCAATACTTGCTTCAAACTTTTTCCAGCTTTCCATAGGATATACTGTAATACATTGATCAATGCCGCGAGCGATTACGATATTCTCGCCCAGGGCATCGCGGAGCTTTGCGGGAAGGAATGTACGATTTTTTGCATCAAGCGTGTGTCTAAACTCGCCCAAAATCATTACTTTTGCTCCCCCTTCATCATCTTTGCTCCACTTTCATCCACAACCATATTATAAACAGATGAAAACACAAACGCAAGAGTTTTTTTCCCTCTCACTTCGATGATTTCTGTTTTTTTTCCTGAGCGCGGAACGCTTTTTTCTATTTATTGTCAGCATACCGAATTTTTGTTCGTTTTTTCCATTTTTTTCCATGTGTTTTTACACAAAATCTACCGTTTTGGCAGAAATAAAGGTTTTCATTTTTCTATTTTGTCTTTTTCACCCTCTTCTTGCTCATAAATGCCTTCTTCTTTTTTGGGGCGAACGCAAATAAAAAAGAGATGAATTACCAAAAAATTCATCTCTTAAGAATCATATTTTTTCAAGTGGAGGATTTTCCCACAAACTCACCATTTCGAATCAACTCTGCTACAGATTTTGGCAAAAACTCATCCGGAATAACACCATTTTGGAGGGAAAACCGTACCTCGGTGGAGGAAATTCCCTTTTGCTCAGTAGGAGCCACCCAAAGAATCGTCTCAAGTTGCGGATTGCGTGTATGGTTATACCGTGCCATATCTATCTCATACGCCATATCTTTTTCGTCACGGACACCGCGAAACACAAATCCAATTCCCTTTTCTCGTGCATAATCCGCTACGTAACCGTCATTCACGTCCACTGTCACATGAGTCGAAAGCCCGCGCTCAGCAATCATCGCGGAAAGCATTTTCAAGCGCTCCGATTCGGAAAATAAATACTCTTTTTCGGCATTGCGAAACACACACACCACAACTTCATCAAACACACGCGCAGCTTCGGCAATCAATTCAAGATGCCCCATCGTCGGCGGATCAAAACTGCCTGTCACCAACGCTGTTTTACTCATCTGACTCATCACCTTTTCTTACAAGAACAGTCAAATAGGATTTGGAATACCGCGCAAAACGCTTCACATACATTCCCTCAGCTTCAAACGGGGTGTCCTTGTCACTCTCACAAATCACGATAGCGCCTTCTGCCAGAAGATCCGCACGAATCAGTCTTGCCAACGCATCCTCCACCAGATTGCCTGCATACGGCGGATCAAGGAAAACAATATCGAACTTTTCTCTGCCCTGAAAACCGCGAATCACCGCTTTATAATCAGTGTTCAACACACGGGTCTTTTCATACAGCTTTGTTTTTTGCGCATTCTTTTTGATGATCTCGCAGGCATCGCGATCAATATCGGAAAGCACAGCAGAAGCCGCCCCGCGCGAAAGCGCTTCAAGAGCAAGCTGACCCGAGCCGGCAAACAGGTCGAGTACCTTTCTTCCCTCAAGATCAAATTGTATCATCGAAAACAAAGCTTCCTTCACACGTTCAGTCGTAGGACGTGTCACCTCATCACCTTCCAAGGTCAGAAGCTTAACGCTTCTTGCACTTCCTGTAATAATTCTCATCATAATTTACTCCCCCTCCGTTTTCAATAACGTAACGCTATCGCTTTCATTATCTTTCGGGTGAAAAAACAAATACACCCGTTGTGCATCACGTGCGCTGATACCGTTTACCTCTGCAATCTCATCTTCGCTTGCTTGCGAAAGAGATCGTATCGTTTTGAAGTGCGAAAGAAGCTTAACCGCTTTCTTCTGACCGATTCCCTCTATTTTCTCAAGTGAGGAATGAGTCAGCGACTTACTTTTTGCTTTTTGCATATTCTTTACCGCAAAGCGATGCACTTCTTCCTGTATCTTATAAATGAACACAAACACCGAATGCTCCCGCGCAATGCTGATTTCTGATTCTTCATCAGTCAGCGCGCGCGTTTTATGGAACTCATCCTTTACCATACCGAACACAGGCATATCAACCCCGCGCTCCAAAAGAAGCTTTTTCACAACAGAAACGTGTGTTTTTCCGCCATCAAGCAACAAAAGATCCGGCAAAGGATTCTCTGCTTCGTGAGATAAGCGTCTGTCAATTGCCTCACGCATCGAAGCATAATCATCCGGCTTTTCGGTAACACTTCGTATTTTGTAAAGACGGTAATTCTTTTTGGAAAACTTTCCGTTTTCCAACGCAATAAGACCCGCCGTTATCGTATCATTTCCATAGTTTGATATATCAATGGCTTCAATGCGCTCCGGCACAACTTCAAGCCCGAGCATTTGTGCAAGACGAATTAAAATCTCATTGTCTCGCTCCGCTTCCTTATTGTACGTTGACGCATGAATTCTCGCGTTTTCCGTAACCATATCACAAAGCTTTTTGTACTCACCGCGCAAGGGTTTGTGCAGTGTTATTCTCCTGCCCTCGGCAAGTGAAGATAGATGCGATCGCAAAAACAGGATCTCGTCTTCCTCAATGGGTAACCCAAGATACACCGTTTTCGGAATATAATCACGGCGCTCATACAAAGCCGCCAAAAAAGATACCAAAGACTCTCCGTCAACCAGCTTTTCACCTGAAAAAACAAAATTATCCGAATCGATTACCGCACCGTCACGCACATAATACACCGCAAGACAAGTAGAAAGCTCGCTCGTGTATATGCCCCACACGTCATATTCATCATCAGGTGCACCCACAATTTTTTGTTTTTCCCATAAAAGAGAAAGCGATTTGATTCTGTCGCGGTATAACGCCGCAGCCTCAAAGGCAAGATTTTCCGAAGCGTAGCGCATTTTTTCTTCCAAAGATGCTTTCACCTCTTTGAAATTTCCGCGCAAAAAATATAAAATCTCGCGAAAACCTTCACGGTATTCCTCTGCCGAAATACCGCCGGCACAAACCGCAGAGCATTGTCCTATCTGACTGTAAATGCAGGGACGTTCTTTTCCGATGTCCCTCGGAAAAACACGCCTGCAAGTCGGCAACTTAAACACACGGTTCACAGTCTTGATCACCCTTCCGGCCAAAAAAGAAGAGGAATACGGTCCAAAATACCGTGCCTTATCTGCCCCTCTGCTTCTCACCATCGTTACACGCGGAAAAGCTTCGTCCATCGAAACCTTAATGTAAGGATAATTCTTTCCATCTTTTAAAAGAATATTATACTTCGGCTTGTGTAGCTTGATCAACTTATTTTCAAGTGTCAGCGCTTCGGTTTCGGTGTCGGTAAGCATAAATTCGAAATCCCGAACCGAATCCACCATAGCACGTGTTTTGGGTTCTTTGGGCGAATCCGAAAAATACTGTGATACGCGATTCTTCAGAGATTTGGATTTGCCGACGTATATAATACGGCCGTCACCGTTTTTCATGATATACACGCCCGGCGAGAACGGCAAATCATTGGCTTTCTTTCGCAATTCTTCACGGCTGTGATTCGGCATCATCTCACCCCTTTTCCTGAACACCTAAGAAATATAACAAAAATGAGCAGACACGGTTTCGTCTGCTCATTTTGTTGAATCATCAAATTATTCGCCGACAAGGCCGTTTTCGATCAAAGCACAAAGACCTTCGATGGCAGCCTTTTCATCGTTTCCGTCAGCAATAACAGTCACAGACATGCCTTTTGCGATGCCGAGAGACAACACACCGAGAAGCGATTTGGCATTAACACGTCTTTCGTCTTTTTCGACCCAGATCGAACATTTATAGGAATTCGCTTTTTGAATAAAGAACGTAGCAGGTCTTGCATGAAGTCCTTGCAGATTCTTTACAGTTATCTCTTTAGAAATCATCGTAATGTATGCTCCTTCTATCAACACAGTAAACTAACTGCTAATTTTTCTATCGTAATTATATCAAAAAAAACAGAAAAATCAAGTCCTTATGACAAAAAAACGATCATTTCCGAGGAATTTCGGTAATTTGAACACAAACCGTGTAATTTCCGGCGCAAATATTGAAAGTTTCACCAACACGCACAGAACGGTTATCCTTAGAAACAAGACCACTGTCGGTATAACGGGCATCCATCACGATCGTTCCAATGGCAGAATAGCCTTTGAGTTCCTCTTTTACTTCAACCTTTTCCACCACCCCGAAGCTATGATGTTTCTTGTCGTCAAAGAAAAACTCCTTGCCCTTTTCAATCTCCAACACTTCATTCTCGTTCAAGTTATCAGCATCGGTTTTAAAGGAAATCCTCACCCTTTCGGTGGGTTCGGCACGCAAAAAGAATTCTGCGATCGTACCGCGAAAACCGATACCCAGCACACATAACAGCAATACCACAACAAAAAAGAAATCAAGTGCTGTAAATTTACGTTTTTGGGTATTGGCTTTCTGTTCCTTGTTCTTTCCTCTTTCATCAGATGTCGTTCTGATGGTTCTTCTGATATCACTCACCGTCAGTCACCTCTCCCACCTCAATACATTTACACACACCTGTAAAATAAGGTGTAGAAAACGAAAGCTGTTCTCCAACGCGAACAACATGATCGTTCACATAATAAACGTCATCTTCAACAACCGCCTGTGCCTCTACCTTGATAACAAAATAACTTTGGTCAGAAGAAGGCATAAGCTCGGTGCCTTGATCGTTCAACAACATATATGGTTTTTTCTCGCTGACGTAAATCACTTCGCCCAAAGAAAACTTTTTTGTCAGATGATACAAAACATCACCCTTTTCAATAGGAAGACTCTTTCCGTCAACAAGCAAATCATTGTCAACCGGCGATACTTCAAAGGAGTACAATACCGTTTTGGTATCCCCTTTCATATTCACTCGGTCAAGCAAGTTGCCATCTGAAAAAAACATCATATAACCGAGAATCATTATCATCACCGCAACAAATAAAAGTATCAATACATCAACAATATTCCATTTGCCACGTCTGTTACTCTTAACGTTCATAAGAAATCCTTTCATGGTTGCTTGGCAACAACCAAACTTTCATTATAACATCTCTGTAGACGAAAAAACTATTTTGATGTCCTCTTTCCTCTTGCCAACGTCGCACGCCAATCGCATGCATCCGGCTCTTGCTGTAATTCCTCCAACTTGTGCATACCGATACGTCTGATCGCTGTGACCAAGCCCGCAACAAGCCAAAACAAAAGGTAAATGCGGTTATTATACCAAACATATTCTGTCATACCGTTAATCAAAAGTGCCATGATAGCCGAAAGACAAACAAGCCCGGAAATCGAACTAAAATGTTGAAACGATCGTTTACGGAACAGCGAAAACGAACTGCGAACAAGCATCAGAATCAAAATAACAAACACAAGTAATCCGGCGATGCCGAGTTCTATTGTAATCTGCAAAAACAAATTATGTGCGTGAGAAGCCGACTCTATTCCGGAAAGTGCAAAATCACCGTAAGCCTCCGCAAACGCCACATCTCCCACACCGACACCTGTAAAGAAACAAGAACGTATGAGTGCCGCGCAGCCTTTCCAAATGTTGATACGGTAAAGCACCGATGAATCAGAAAAGGTAACGATGCTGCTGACTCGTTCCACAAACGTATCCGGCAGGAAGAAGAACGCGGTTATCCCCGCAGCAATCAAGAAAACTACCCAAGGAATCGTTTTGTGAGACAATATCAAAAGGGTGACAACAAATACAATCGCAACGCTCAACCATGCTCCTCTTGACCATGTCAAAATCAAACACACAAAAGAAAGCACAAAAGCCACAAATGATAAAAACTTAATTCTTTTGCTCTTTCTGCCAATCATGCAACCAAAAGAAACAAAAAACGCAACCAAAAGATAACAAGCAAGAACATTGGGATTGTCCCAAAAAGAAACCACACGTCCAGCCAGCGCGGAAAAAATTTCATTGTCTTGCCAAAGCTTGCTCTGTTTATTCAGCACCCATTCCGCTATACCAACCAAAGAAACAATACAGGAAGATGCCATAAACGCACTTAACACGCGTTTCAGCCATTCTTCATTTTTAATCAGAGCTGTTACCGCAAAGTACATCAGCCCCAAAACACAAAAAACAAGTGCAGACCGAAAGGATGCCATGCCTCCAAACGTAAAAATACCGCCAAACAGAATCAAAATCAAAAACAACAGCGCATACAGATCTGTCGGCTCAAACCGAATCGACCGCTTCCCACGCAATACTTTTAATAACAGAGAGCATAGGATCAATAAAGAAATGGCAACGGCAACGTAAGTCGGATGCTCCAGCAAACTGAGAAACGGAAGAGCAAACACCAAAAACACAAGTCCGAATTCGGGAATGTTCAAAACCACCGCCACAAAAACCGCAAGCCCCAAAAAGGAAAACAAAATCCAAGGTGGCAAAAAGAAAGTCAAAAGGCCCAAAAACATTCCCCAAACAAATGCTTTTCCGTTGTGTCTTTTCAATGTCTTTCTGTAAATTGACGCAGGACGGATCCCCGCAAAATGACGCATAAAGAAACCGGCCAAACGGCTTTCTCCCAAAAAGACCAGCAACGAGCCTTTTTTGGCAAACATCAAAGTCAACGAAACCGTCATAAGCACAACAGCAACCGCCATATAGGTAATGACAAGAACGTTGTCATCACCGGAAAAATGCGACAGCATGGCAAACGGACTGCGAATAACAGACAAAAACAGCGTTAGCGTCTGCGACATGAGCATAAAAAGCGCAAAGCCAAAAACCATAACGCCGTATGTCACAAGCGGCGTGTATAAAAAACCTTCCTTGGCAGCTTTGAGCCACAAAACAATCATGCTGTTATCAAAAGCCGATGCAAAACGATCTTTGAAAGATCGCGGTAACGTTTCTTCGTTATATATACCGACATTCTCCATGCCATCAGGCTTCTTTTCCTGCTGAACCTCTTCGTTTTTTCTCCAATCAAGCTTTTTTCTCAACCATACAAGCTTGTCATAAAACCATGTATTCTTGTAACGATCACAAGTCTTGTCATATCCGGAAAGATATTCTCCCACCGCACCGTCTCGAACCAAGCGGTAAATCTTGCGGTTAGCCTCTTCGGTTATACTCACTGACTTCGAATTGATCGATACACTTTTTTCTGTTTTCTTATCTTTCAAACTCAAATCATCTCACCCTCTTTACGGTAAAACGGTATATTTTTACGATCATAACAGATCGGGGCGTTTCTTTTGTGTCAGCCTGAGAGCCTCTTCTTTTCTCCATGCGTCTATTTCGGCATGATTTCCGCGAAGAAGTACATCGGGCACTTTCTTTCCGTGAAAATCATACGGACGTGTATATTGCGGATACTCGAGCATACCACAGGATATGCTCTCATTCTCATAGCATTCAGCATCGGCAAGAACACCAGGACAAAGCCTTGCCACGCAATCGATCAACACGCAAGCGGGTAATTCCCCACCGGTCAGAACATAATCTCCGATGGATATTTCTTCATCCACAATTTCTTCAATCACACGGGAGTCAATTCCTTCATAATGTCCGCACAGAATCACAAGGTTGTCATATTTTTGTAATTCCTTCGCTTTTTTTTGTGTCAACAGGCTACCTTGCGGAGACATATAGACGGTATGCACACTACCTTCGAGATGAGATACCACATCCGAAAAACAATCATATACACAAGGTGCCGACATCAACAGTCCCTTGCCTCCGCCGTACGGTGTATCGTCCACACGGCGGTGCTTGTCCTTGGAATACGCGCGGATATCCACTGCCGATACCGATATCGCACCGGCACTTTGCGCCCGTCCGATAATACTCTCTCCACAAACCTGCTTGATCAGGTCGGGAAACAGCGTCATCACCGTAAAATTCATATCAAACCCTCAATCACCGAAAGATAGATCCCGCTTTCAAGATCAACTTTTTTCACAAATTCAGGAACAACAGGAACATAAGCTTTCTTATTATCCGGCTTTTCAATCTCATAAATATCACTGGCACCGTAATTCAAAACATCACTCACTTTGCCGTAGCATTCACCGCTATCAATATCATATACCGATAGCCCGATCAGATCCACGATAAAGTATTCGCCTTCATCCAAACAAAACTCCGAACGCTCCGCATACAAAAGGCGGTTTTTCAAAGGAATTGCCGCTTCAATGCTGTCATATCCTTCAAAATGAAACAGAACACGTCCTTTAAAGAGACTTGCTTTCTTAATCGTCAACTTTTTATACTCACTTCCGGATTTGATGTAAAGCGATGTAAGTGCTTTCAAAACCTCGGGAGCATCACAGTAAGAATCCGCGACCACGTCGCCACCGATTCCGTGCGTATTGGCAATCTTCCCTGCTTCGATATAAAGCTCATTTGTCATATCCAAGTCCTCTTTCGCGTTCCAAATTTATACATAGACTTAAGTTTTATTTTATTATTATACCACAAAACCCAAAAAGAATCAACCAACAAGGCAAAGAAAAAATCAAAAAGTGCAATTTAAATCCTTTTTTTGAAAGATTTTTTCTATTTCACAGACATATACCGTGTGGAAATCATCGGTGGGATAGTTTTTCAAAAGAGTTTCTTCCAAAAAACCGGTTTTAATAAGATCATCCCGATAAAGCTGTTTCACCACCAAAACAAACTTTGATTCTGCTACCGCTTTCACACCGTTAAATTCTGCTTCATGCAAACCGGTAACTGCCACTTTGTCCACATTTCTGCCCGACTGCGAGCCGCACACTTTGTGTGCCTTTCTGTGCTCCTCGGGTAAAACACAAACAGAAAAACGATTCTGCTTTTCAAGCAAATCGTGTGTGTATCTCTGCGGTCTCACAAACAAAAAACAAACCTCTTTGTTCCAAAGAATTCCCATGCCGCCCCAGCTTGCCGTCATCAAATTCGTTTTGTTGTTCGCTTTATCATAACAGCAAATCAGGAGCCATTCATCGCCTATCATGTGAAACAAGTTAGTATCAAATTCTTTGGTTGGTACAGCAAAAAAACTCATCTTACGTTTCTCCTAAATTCTAATGAGATCGCATAAATTCGCAATAATTTCACACGATCTTAACATTCTTCATACAGTTTTATTATATGATATTCTCATTTGATTGTCAATAATAATATTAATCGGTTATTTTTTTCATTTTTTGCTTTACAAATATAGCATTTTGTGCTATACTTAACGTGGTCTGTTATGTCTTATTAAAAGAAGAAAATATAACACAACCTACAAAAATGAAAGGATTACGCTTGGCATTTCATTGCTCTGCGGTACACCTTATGAAGAACAACCAGAAACACTTCATGAAAACGCCCATTTGGCACGCCTTGATCTGCGCCGCCCTTGCTGTTATTATGCTGATACTTTTACATCAAGATCTCGACGCAAGCCATAGTGACTTTTCCACACTATACATCTTTCTGTCGGTGTATGTCATTCTCTGCGCGTTGGTTTTGATATTTGCCCAAACATTCCGAACCAAGCTGTATCATGAAGAGTCGCTTGAAAGTATTTCAGAACATATACCGCTTTCCATTTATGCCAATGTTTCCACTCCCATTGCGCTTTGTAATGAAAACGGATTGATTGTATGGAAAAACTCAGGATTTGATGCAATCGCCAATCTTTCTGGCACACGCACCCGTACCCTTCGTTCGATTCTCGGATTCGGACTTGAAAAATTCGAAAGCATGAATGAAGAAGATGAAGAAACACGCAACGGCATTCTTTGGACGTCTCCAACCGAAACCTACCGTGTGTATGCCAAGCGCTCCCGTGAAGGCAACACTCTGGTTTGGTGGATTGATGTTACAGAACTTGAAAAAGTCCGTCGTCAAAAAGAAGATGAGGAATTTTTCTTGGCATACATTTACATTGACAACATTGAAGAACTTATCCAGATTGAACGTGAAAACACCGCTTCCCTTGCCTCAACCATCTCCAATATCCTGTTTGGATGGGCAATCAGCGCCGAAGGTGTGATAAAAGAATTTGAACGAAACAAATTTATTTTCATGTTCAGCCGTAAAGCCTATACAGGTTTCGTCGAAAACAAGTTCGATATTCTCGATAAAATCCGCATGATCCCGATTGGCAAGAACACAGAAACACCCGCAACCATTTCGATCGGCGTATCTACCATATCCGGAACCTTTGCCGAAAAAGACACTGCTGCCAAGGCGGCCCTTGAACTTGCGCTTGCCCGCGGCGGAGACCAGGCAGTTGTAAAGAACGAAAACGGTATTGAATTCTTTGGCGGTATGACCAAATCATCACAAAAGCGTTCTACCGTAAAATCCCGCACCATTGCCAATAAGTTAACCGATTTGATTTGCGGTAGCACAAATGTTTTGATCATGGCACACAAATACGCCGACTTTGATGCGCTTGGCGCTTGCGTGGGTATCGCACGCCTTGCGATGCAGTGCGAAAAACCCTGTTATATCATTTCCGACCGAAAAAACGCCGACCTCGCAAAATGCCATGAAAGACTTAAAACATTGCATTCCTATGACAATATATTTATCACAGCCGCTGAAGCCACCGAGCTTAACTATTCCGAAACACTTCTTGTTATTGTGGACGTAAATAACCCGTTGCAATTTGAAGATCGCGACATTGCAACGCTTGTCCGCAAAACTGTTTTCATTGACCACCACCGAATGACAGGCGAATTTGCGAAAACCCCTCTTCTTCACTACATTGAACCGTCAGCTTCCTCCACTTGCGAGTTGATTTGCGAAATTCTTGAACAAACCCCTGCGGGTAACAAGCTTTCCAAGCAGGAAGCCGATATTATGTTTGCAGGCATCATGCTTGATACCAAACGCTTCGTTGTCAACACCGGCGTCAGAACCTTTGCTGCAGCGCAGTTTTTACGCGGTCAGGGCGCCAACCCCAATGAAGCGCAAGAGTTCTTTAAGACAGGTCTTGACGAACTCATTCGTAAAGCCAGATTTGAAACCAATGTAGAAACATACCGCAAAGCATTCGCAATATCCATCAGCACCGAGGAAGAATGCACTGCACAAGACCGCATTGCTGCCGCCAAAGTAGCCGATAATCTCCTCACCGTTGACGGAATCCTCGCTTCTTTTGCGATCTGCCGCATGAAAGACAGCATCCGCATTTCGGCAAGATCCACCGGCAAGATCAACGTACAAAAGATACTGGAAAGCATCGGCGGTGGCGGTCACTACGACTCAGCCGCAACAGAGCTTCGCTGTTCGCTCGAGGAAGCCTACCAGATGCTTCTCGCCGCAATCGACAAGTATCTTGATGAATAATCAAACATAAATCCCATTTGAATCACGAACATAATTGAAAGGTACTCATATCATGAAAGTCATTCTCTTACAAGATGTAAAAGCACAAGGCAAAAAGGGAGATCTCATTGATGTCTCTGAAGGATACGCAAGAAACTTCCTCTTCCCCAAAAAGCTCGCCGCCGTTGCCGACGCCAAGGCGATGAACGAACGAAAAAACCGTGAGGAAGCACAAAAATACAAAATTGAAACCGAAACCAAAGAAGCTAAGGCTCTTGCCGAAAAACTGAACACAATCACTATCACCATGTCGCTTTCCGCGGGTAATGACGGCAAGCCCTACGGTTCAGTTACCAGCAAAGAAATTTCCGAAACACTCGAAAAAACCAAGAGCATTGTGATCGATAAAAGAAAGATCGTTCTTGATAAGCCAATCCGTGCTTTCGGCAGCTACACACTTGATGTTAAGCTTTATGTCGGTGTTGTCGGCAAAATCAACCTGATCGTTACCGAAAAGAAGTAATTCTCTAAAATAAAAGAAAGACGGGTATCACAATGGCAGTACACGATAATTCGGTACGAAAGCTTCCCTTCTCTCTTGAAGCGGAGCAATCGGTCCTCGGCTCGATACTCATTGATCCCGAAAAGATCGGCGATGTTGCCACAGTTGTTTCTACAGACGATTTTTATCTCGAAGAACACCGTGAGATCTTTTCCGCCATGCAAAAACTCTTTTTGCAAAGCAAGGATATCGACCCTGTTATGCTTTCCGAAGAACTTGTCAAGGAAGGCGTTTATGATATTGACAAATCCAAGGCATACATCCGCACACTTGCCGAGATTGTGCCTTCTTCCTCCAACATCAAAGAATACGCTTCTATTGTCAAAGATAAATCGCTTTTGCGTTCGTTGATCGGTGTATGCTCCGAGGTTTCGGAAAGTGCCTATGCCGCGCAAGACGAAGCTTCGGTTTTAATCGACAGCGCAGGCGGACAAATTTATTCTTTGGCACAGAACAAGCAACAATCTGACTTTTCACACATCCGTGATGTCATCGTTGAAACATACGCTCACTTGAACGCACTTGCCGAAAACCGAGACGATACCAAAGGAATGCCCACAGGCTTTTCAGGCCTTGACAACGTTTTGATCGGTATGGGAAAAGGCGACCTTGTGCTGATCGGCGCACGTCCCGGTATGGGTAAAACCGCATTTGCACTCAATATCGCTGCTAACGTTGCGGGAAAAACAGGCAAACAGGTTTGCATTTTCTCTTTGGAAATGCCCAAGCAACAGCTTGTTCTCCGTATGTTATCCAGCGAAGCTATGGTAGAATCCAACAAGCTCCGTAGCGGTATTCTCTCACAGGATGACTGGACCAAGCTTGCCAAAGCCTCCGACTACCTTGCCAAGTGCGATATTTATATTGACGATACATCAAGCATTACCGTCACGGGCATGAAAGCCAAGCTTCGTAAAATGAAGAATCTCGGTCTTGTTGTGGTGGACTATCTTCAGCTGATGAACAGCGATAAAAAGATTGATAACCGCGTGCTCGAGGTGGGCGACATTTCACGTAATATGAAGCTGATGGCAAAAGACCTCGGTGTTCCCGTCATCTGCTGCGCACAGCTTTCCCGTGGACCTGAAAGCAGAACAAGCAAAAAGCCGATGCTGTCTGACCTTCGTGACTCGGGAGCCATCGAGCAGGACGCAGACTCGGTACTTTTCCTTTACCGCGAGACCTATTACGATGACGGCACAAAAAAAGAGCCCGCAGACGAAAACCAAGCAGAAGTTATCGTTGCCAAAAACCGTCATGGCGGACTTGATAATGTACCGCTCGGTTGGTTTGGTCAGTTCACCAAGTTCTCCACCATTGAACGTCGCGAAGAATCGTAAGCATGAAAAAACTTTGTTCCGCGTCCGATTTTGAAGCTGCGTTTGCTTCGTTTTGCGAGATCCACAAGCTTCTTTTGACTGATTCTCTGCTTGTTGCGTTTTCGGGCGGCGCCGATTCGGCGGTTTTGCTCACGCTACTGCAAAAAGAATGTCAAGCGCGTCATATCCGTCTGACGGCATTTCATGTCAATCACATGATACGGGGAGAAGAAGCAGACCGTGATGCCGCGTTTTGCAAAAAGTTTTGCCAAGAAAGAGCCATTTCCTTTGTATGCGAGAGCGTAGATATTCCTTCCCTTGCCAAAGCAGAAAAAAAAGGACTCGAAGAAACCGCACGAAATGAGCGCTACCGTCTTCTTTCGGAATATGCCGAAAAAGAAGGCTATACCAAAATTGCGACTGCTCACAACGCAACCGACAATTTGGAAACGGTTCTGTTTCACCTTGTACGCGGTATGTCAATCCACGGTGCAGGCGGCATCCACCCGATACGACAAAATATCATCCGACCGCTTCTGCCCTTTACCAAGGAAGAAATCCTTGCGTATGCAGAAGAAGAGAACATCCCTTTTGTCACCGATAGCACGAATGGCGATACTGCTTATACAAGAAATCATATCCGCCATCGGGTTTTACCGCTTTTGCGTACGATCAATCCCGAAGCAGAAGAAGCCGTTCTTCGTTTTTGCGAAATGGCACGGCAAGACGATGCCTTTCTTTTTCGCATGGCTGAAGAATATGCTCAAACCGAAGACACACCCCTGCTTTCTTCGCTTGACAAAGCGATTCTATCTCGCGTATTGCTCATAAAAGCAAGCTCTTTTGCCAACACTGAAATCAGCGAAAAACACATCCGCGAACTCATGGATAAAATCCAACAAGCCGCGATGAATGCTTTTCGTGGCAGCATTTCTCTACCGGGCAACCTCACAGCGTTGATCACCCCGCAAACCTTTCTATTTACCAACACCCCACCCGCTAAAACACCGTTTACGAAAAACTGCGATCCTGTATCGCTTGTTCCGGGGCAAAAGGTGTTGTTTGCAGGTCGCTACCAAGTTCGCTTAGAAGCAGAATGCCTGCCATCCCAAACCGCCAAAACAAATAGGCTGGTCGCTTATATCGCAAAGAACTCTGTTTGCGGCTCGCTGTTCCTGCGTTGCCGCACAGAAGGCGATCGTTACGTTGCGGGCGGTATGACACGCAATATCAAAAAAATGCTTTGCGATGCCAAAATCCCACTTGAAAAACGCGCATCGCTTCCCCTTCTTTGTGACGATAGCGGCATTTTGTTCGTTCCGTATCTTATGGTTGCAGATCGCGCCAAACCCCAATCCAATTCTCCTTGCTATCGGCTCGAAATAACCGAAGCTTAAATTCCCTGTTTCAACGCCCCTCCGAAGGGCAAAACATAATACACATCATTTTTCGGAAAGAAAGGATTTTTCATCACAGCACGGTGAAATAATTTGAAGCCAGAATGAAGAAAAACATAAGAACCATACTCATTTACTTTCTCTTAATTGGAATTGTCATCTTCATTGTTGCCGGCGCACTCGGCGACATGAACTCAACACCCAAAAAGAACGACGGCGAACTCCTCACCCTGTTCGCAAGACTCACCAACGGCGAAGAAGGCGAAAAAGTCAAAAACTTTACCCTCGATGCCGAAGGCAACCTCACTGTCATTACAAGTGAAAATCAAAAGATCACCAAAAGAATTCAAGACAGAGAGTACTTCCTTGAGCACTATGTTGCCAAATACGTTAACCCTTATAATGAAGATCCTGAAAAATTCGGTGGCGAAGCAGGCGACTATATTGACTACAAGTTAGAACCCGCTACTGTGATCCCATGGTGGGTCAGCCTTCTCCCGATTGTCATTGTCATTATATTTGTTGTTGCCATTTATATCTATTTTATCAAGCACGCAGGTGCGGCAGGTGGCGGCAGAATCGGTTCTTTCGGTAAAACCAAAGCCAAAGTTGCCACCGTTGATAACAAAAAGAGAGTTCTCTTCTCGGATGTCGCAGGCGCAGATGAAGAAAAAGAAGAACTCAAAGAGGTTGTTGAGTTTTTGAAGAACCCCAATCACTTCACCAAACTCGGTGCCAAGATTCCGCACGGTGTTCTCCTCGTTGGGCCTCCCGGTACCGGTAAAACGCTCCTTGCCAAAGCCGTAGCAGGTGAAGCCGGTGTTCCCTTCTTCTCGATTTCGGGTTCCGATTTCGTGGAAATGTACGTCGGTGTTGGTGCTTCCCGTGTACGTGACTTGTTTGAAAAAGCAAGAAGCGCTCCCGCAAGCATCATCTTCATCGACGAAATTGATGCCGTCGGTCGCCACAGAGGCGCCGGTCTCGGCGGCGGACACGACGAACGTGAACAGACCTTGAACCAGCTCCTCGTTGAAATGGACGGCTTCTCCGGTAACGAAGGCGTTATCGTCATTGCCGCTACCAACCGCCCCGACATTCTTGACCCCGCGCTTCTCCGCCCCGGCCGTTTTGACCGTCAGGTTACGGTTCACTATCCCGATATCAACGGCAGAGAGCAAATCCTCAACGTACACGCCAAAGGCAAGCCCTTTGAAAAAGATGTTGACCTCGCGCAGATTGCCAAAACCACAATCGGCTTTACCGGCGCTGACCTTGCTAACCTTCTCAACGAAGCTGCTCTCCTTGCCGCAAGACGTGAAAAGGCTTTGATCGGCATGAATGACATTGAGGATGCCATCATGAAGATCGTTGTCGGCACACAGAAAAAGTCGATGCGTATGAGTGAAAAAGAACGTCTCAACACCGCATATCACGAAGCAGGCCACGCGATTGTAGCCTACCGCCTGCCCAAGATTGACCCTGTTCGTCAAATTTCCATCATCCCCAGCGGCAGAGCCCTCGGTTACACCCTTACCGTTCCGGAAGAAGACCGTCATAGCGTATATAAAGAAGAGCTCCTTCAGAACATTGCAATGACCCTCGGCGGCAGAGCTGCTGAAAGAATCATCTTCGGTGACTATACAGGCGGTGCCGCAGGCGACATTAAGAGCGCCACAGGCACAGCCCACAGAATGGTAACCGAGCTCGGTATGAGCGACAAACTCGGACCGGTTCTTCTTGGTGAAGACAGCGGCGAGGTGTTCCTTGGCAGAAACTTTTCTTCCACCCCCAACTACTCCGAAAAGACTGCCGCTTTGATCGATGAAGAAGTACAAAGCATCATCAATTCCGGCTATGCTCAGGCAGAAGAAATTCTCCGTACCGACATCGAAAAACTTCACTTCATTGCCAAATATTTGGTTGCACACGAAACGATTGATGCCGAACAGTTTGAGCTGATCATGACCAAGGATGACGTCACCGAAGAGGATGTACTCGCTATCGTTTCCGAAAAGCAGAAACGCAGTGAAGCTGAAAACGAAGAAAAGCGCAAGCGTGACGATGAACGCGCCAAAAAGCAGGAAGAAAGACGCAAAAACGCTAAGTCACAGTTTGGTCCCGAAGGTTATCCCGTCGGCGGCTATCAGGATGATACGCCTCCTACCGATAACAACGAAATCCAACATTAACACAATCACTCAACAAGGTAATAGAAACAAATAACAAGAAAACAGCTATCGCAAATTTGTGATAGCTGTTTTTTTGATTAGTTCACTGATCGCGTCTGTTTTCTAATCGCCAAACTTGGCAAAGCATGGCTTTGCAAGGTTCAACTCGGTAAGTTCACAGCAACAAAAAACACAAGGCAAACGCCTTGTGTTTTTTGTTGGTGGGAACAATAGGAGTCTGAACCTTGTTTGGCGCGTTCATCCCCTATTCTCGCTTGTCTTTCAATCGCCAAACTTAGCAAAGCATGGCTTTGCAAGGTTCAACTCGGTAAGTTCACAGCAACAAAAAAACACAAGGCAAACGCCTTGTGTTTTTTGTTGGTGGGAACAATAGGAGTCGAACCTATGACCTCATGCATGTCAAGCATGCGCTCTAACCAGCTGAGCTATGCTCCCGTACCCGACCATTTTATCACAATATTTTGCAAAAAGCAATAGCAAAATCAAAAAAAATCAAAAGAAATTTTAAAAACACTTTTTCCTATCCACAATCAATAAAAACCAATGCTTCGGCATTGGTTTTTATTGATTATATATTCTTTTCAAGATACTTACGAAGTGCATCCGCAGCCTCAGTTTCGTCTTTTCCCGAAACCGAAACCGTAATGGTGTCCCCTGCTTTCACGGCAAGCGACATCATAGAAAACAGGCCTTTCATGTTGGCATATCGTTCCCCTTTTTTCACGGTAATATCCGATTGATACTGCAACGCTTCTTTAGCTAAAAGACCTGCAGGTCTTGCGTGTATGCCGTTTGGGTCTTTAACGGTATGGGAAAACTCAATCATTTACATCTCTCTTTCTCGCCTTCGCGTACATCATGAACCATATCATTTCCATCATTCCCAAGCAGGTGCGATTTTATGCGGTACAGTTTCCTTTTTTTCTCCCCTTGTGTTTCCGATTCGCATGATTGCTTTTCGAATCACGTCAAGCGGAACGACCGCAAATGACATAGCCAAAAGTCCCAACAAAATATGAAGCGACAGCGGTGTGGTACGGAACAATGTTCCGCCGAAAAAGACCATCAAAAGCTGAACGGTCATCACAAGCGCCGTAATGCTCATAAAGGAGCGATTCTTTTTTAGATTGGCAAACAAGTTGATCCGTTCGGTTCTGGCATTGAAAAACTGCATAATTCCCAAAAAGACAAACAGCGAGAAAAAAGCCGAATAGAACATCAAAGGATTCTCTGCAAATCCGAGAGCGTTTTTGATATAATCAAGTGACATAAAACACATACAAAGAAGCAGTGTCATAAACCCGTTCCAAAGAATTTTTCCAAGCATCTCGTATGTCAAAAGCGAATCTTTACGTTTTTTGGGTACTTCACGCATGGTATCGGGTGTAGGCGCTTCGCCGGCAAAAGCCAAACCGCCAAGCGTATCCATGATCATATTGATCCAAAGCATCTGCATAATGGTAATCGGTGCTTCAATCCCCAAAAGCGGTCCAATCAAGGTCACACTGACAGCACATAGATTCATCGTCAATTGAAAAACAATAAACTTGCAAATGCTCTTGAAAATGGTCCTTCCGTACAGAACAGCCTTGACAATTGCCAAAATATCATTATTCAGAATCACAATATCACCGGCTTCTTTGGCAATATCGGTTCCACTTCCCATCGCAAAGCCTACATCCGAAAGCTTTAAAGCCGGCGCATCATTGACGCCATCTCCCGTCATTCCCACCACAAGGTCAAGACTTTGCGCAATACGAACCAACCGCGTTTTATCCTGCGGCAATGCTCTTGACAGTACCGCAAGATGCGGCAAAATCTTTGCCACCTCCGTGTCTGTCATCGCGGCAAGCTCCGAACCGGTCAAAACGGTCTGTCTTCCCGTATTCGAAATAATGCCCACTTCATTGGCAATTGCCCGTGCCGTATCCGGCCCGTCTCCCGTCATCATCACAACCGCAATTCCTGCCTCGTGCAAGGTTTTTACCGATTGATACGCACTCTTTCGCACCGTATCGCGAATGGCAACCAATGCCACCAAAGTAAGAGAAGGAAAGCCGAGAGCGGATGGCATCCTATCTGCCAGCGCCACTGCCAGAACTCGCGACGAGCGCGAGGTAAGGGTGCGGTAGGTCTTCATAATCGCCGTTTTATCAAAAGTAGTCTTTTCACCTGCGCGGTTAAAAGCGTATTCCATGTACGGAAAAAGAACCTCAGGAGCGCCTTTGATCACAACCTTTCGATCACACAGCATTGCAGCAGAATATTTATAACGGCTATGAAACGGAACTCCACCGTAAATCGCACCGCGTGGCACTGCATCTTTGGCAAAAAAAGACACAATGGCACGGTCTGTGGCATTTGAGCCCGCTATTTTGCCGTCCACAAGCTGACAGTCGGTATTATAAACAGCATTTGCCAAAAGATACGGAAATACGGCTTCACGCGTTATTTTTTTATAATCCTGAATCCATTCTCCACCCGAAAGCACGATTCCTTCTACACTTTGAACACCATTTGTGATCGTTCCCGTCTTATCGCAAAATAACAGATTCATGCTTCCCGCTGTTTCGATTCCCACCATTTTTTTCACAAGAATCTGATCTTTCAGCATCCGTTTCATGTTAGAGGACAAAACGACGCATATCATCATCGGAAGACCTTCGGGAACAGCCACCACAACCACCGTTACCGCAAGTGTCAAAGCACGCACGCAAAGCGAAAGTACCGAATGAAGATCGCCGTAATTCTCTGCCATCAGAGCGAGGCTAAACCCATTATCCACAACAATTTTTCCAAACAGATAAGAGAGCGCCACAACAGCCGCAAGCACATATCCTATCCGACTAATCGTTTTGGCAAGTGCCGAAAGACGCAGTTTCATAGGACTTTCCCGGGTATCTAAAGTGAGCTCCTTCGCAACACCGCCCAAAAAAGTATTCTCCCCGACTTCAGTCACCTGTATAACTGCTCGACCTTGTGTCACAAGACTCCCGCGAAACACTCGGTTTTCCGCATCAAGCGTGCGCAGCGTTTGAAAAGAAAGCGGTCTTTTTTTACTTTCACGGCTCTCTCCATTCAGCGCCGATTGATCCACCGAAACATTACCTTCTATCAGAATTCCGTCGGCTGATATCGCCTCCCCCGCTTCGATCAGAACCATATCGCCCACCACAATATCGTCAAGCGACAGTGAAATGAGTTCTGAATTTCGAAAAACATATGCAGTTTGCTTTTCTCCCGCGGCAAGCATTTTCTCAAATGCATTTTCACTGCCATATTCTGAAATGGTTGACACAAACGCCGAAACCAAAATAGCAAGCATAATTCCCAAGCACTCATAAAGATTCATGTTCTGCAAGGTAAACAAAACATTGATCAAAAGTGCCGCCAACAATATCTTAACAATGGGATCCGAAAAATTAGATAGTAATTTTTGAAAAAAGGAGGCTTTCTTTCTGCCTTTCAAGCGATTGCTTCCGTGTCGTTTTCTTGACAAAACCACCGCTTCGTTATCAAGACCCTTATACTGTTTCATGGTACCCCCGTTTACTTCGTACATCGTTCTCAAACCCAATATATTCGCTCTCACTTGTGCTTTATGCGTTCCCGATAAACATAACAAAAAAGCTCTGCGCAATGTTTGCGCAGAGCTTTTGGTAATGGCAAATTACTTTGCTTCGTTTGTAGCGGGAGTGATGAGCGTCTGAAGATACTCAGCAAACGCTTCTGCCATCTTCAAATGACCCATATCGTTCGGATGGAGCGAGTCCGGGAAGTAAGATCTAAGAGTCTTAGTGGCCGCGTAAGTATCAAAGAATGTTGTGGGATAGCCCGCATCATTAACAATAGGAACAAGCGCTTTCTGAATCGTCAAAACCTGAAGGCTACCAAAGTTAGAGCCACCGAAATATGCGGGGCAGTTGGCAAGTACAAACTTAAGATCCTTGTTCTTTGCCTTGAGTGCCTTCATAATGCCAAGACAACTTTCGTTGTATGATTTGGTATCATTGTTGTCCCAAGCTTGGTCACGGTTCGAGTCGTTGGTTCCGAGCATAATGGTAAAGATATCAGTCGTTTTGGCAGCGTTTACCGCATACATAAAAGAATTTCTCTTGGTATAAGCATCGCCAAGGTCATCTCTCATGGTAGAACCGCTGTTACCAAAGTTTTGAACGATGGCATCCTTCCAAAGAAGTCTGCCCATCTGAGCAGGATAACTAAGCAAGCCCTGATCGGAAGCACCCACACCTTGGGTAATACTGTCGCCAATGCAGCCGATGATTGTAATATGATGGTTACCCTTGTACAAGAAACCGGTTGCAAACGTATAGTTTACTTCTCTCTTCGCAAGCTTCGCGGCAAAACGTGTTTCAAGATAGTCAATGGCATGCCATGTCGTACCGTGTTCACCGCC